>CAYOHV010000013.1:1830-17421 GCA_964403825.1 uncultured Bifidobacterium sp.
CTTTCAAATTGACTATTAGTCAGATTTTGAATGATTAGATTGCTGCACCAGCGGCTGCGCTCACGGCAACAACAGCAACAGTTACACCAGCAACGGCTGCACCAGCAGCAACGGTTCCACCAACGGCGATACCGGCAATGGCGCCCTTTGACAAGCCAGCGGCAACGTCTTGCAATTCTTTTTCGTCAAGGTGTTGACCGATATCGGAAAGGAACTCTTCACGGATTTCGTCTGCGGTGCAGTCGAAGCCGAGACGCTTTACCTCGTCAAGAAGAGCCTTGGGGTTGCTTTGCATTGCGCTTAACTTTTCGCTGAGTGCCGTGTCGGCCTTGACAGCTTCGATAAAACGCTTGCTTTCTGATTCGCTCATTGGAGCCTCCATAATTGTTGAGTTGGGTAGCACGGTTCCTCCATGCGCCCCCTGTAGTTGAGGCTTTTTGGAAGGTTCCGGGGCCTCGAAAAGAGACACTACAGAACTCAGTTCAAATATGGAATTCATTTTAACTTTCAAAAAAGAATTTCAATTTGGCCGATTACTTCGACCTTAGGAAGGCAGTGAACTTTCGTTGCGCTCTGCGTTTTCGAGGGCTTCGAGAATGTGCATCGAGATATCAGCCACGCGGACTTCGTCTTCTTCAACACCCTGGGCCTTCACACCATCATCAATCATGATGTAACAGAACGGACAGGCAACTGCGATCTTGGTTGCACCAGTTCGTAAGAGTTCTTGCGAACGTTCGATGTTCACCTGTTTGCCGGTGCTTTCTTCCATCCACATGCGCGCACCGCCGGCACCACAACACATGCCTTTGGTTCCGTTACGAGATGCTTCGACAATCTCAACGCCACCGAGTGAACCAATGACTTTGCGCGGAGCCATATACACATCGTTATGGCGTCCTAAATAACAAGAGTCGTGGTACACAACGCGCTCTTCCAAGCGAGCATTCGAAAGATCAAGTTTGCCGGTGTCGATGAGATGTTCAAGGAACTGGCTGTGATGAACAACTTCGTAATTGCCGCCTAATTGCGGATATTCGTTAGCAAGTGTGTTGAAACAATGCGGACATTGCGTGATGATTTTCTTCACGCCCATTCCGTTCAATGTTTCAATGTTTTGCATTGCCAACATTTGGAAGATGTATTCGTTACCGGAACGACGAGCGGGATCACCGGTACACATTTCCGATGGTCCAAGAATTGAGAACGAAACGCCGGCGCGATGTAAAAGTTGCGCCATTGCTTGCGTGACTTTCTTGTTCTTATCGTCGAACGAACCGGCGCAACCCACCCAGTAGAGGTAGTCGGCTTCAAGCGGACTTGAACCATCGAGGATTTCAATTCCCTCGAATTTGCTGGCCCAATCAGCGCGATCGTTCTGGCTCATTCCCCATGGGTTGCCGGAGTTCTCCATCGAGCGATAGGCGTTACCTAACTCAGTGGGGAAGTTTGATTCCATAAGCGACAAGTAACGACGCATGTCGAGGATCTTGTCGAGAATTTCAATGTTCACCGGACAGTTTTCATCGCAGGCTTTACATGATGTGCAGGCCCAGATTTCTTCCGGCGTAATGCGTTCGAAGAGAGAGTTGGCGCCGATGGTGATCTCGGGAACAACGCCGATTGGTGGCGAAACTTTGGGATCGCCCGTGGCCGCCATGACTTCGCCGGTCTTCAAAACGATTTCACGAGGATCAAGTGGTTTGCCGGTGGCATGAGCCGGGCAGACCGACGTACAACGGCCGCACATTGTGCAGGCATCAGTATCGAGAAGTTGTTTCCAAGTGAAGTCTTCGATGGTTGATGCACCGAATGTTTCCAATTCGGTTTCCATCAAGTTCGGCATCGGCTTCATTGCACCCTTGGGGCGCTCACGATCTTTCAAGTACATGTTCAAAGGTGACGTGAACATATGACGAAACATCGTCACGGGAAGGATGACCAGGAAAGCGAAGAACGTAAGGATGTGCAGCACCCACCACACTTGGTGTGCGCCGGCCAAGTTGGAATTGTTTTCGATCAGCGTGGCGATTGGGTAACCAACGAACGACCATTTCTCAAATGATGGCATTCCGGTTTCAGCAATTCGCCAAGCCTCGGTGCCAAAACCGGTAACGGTAATTGCCAACAAAATGCCCAAAATAACTGCATGTTCGGGCTTCGATTTAATGCGAATGCGATACGGGCGTTGGATATAACGACGCACGATGGCCCACATCACGCCGATGAACAAACACAAACCGGCGAGATCACCGATGAATGAATAGGCCATATAAACGCGGCCATTGAGGAACTTCCACGAATTCGGTAATTGGTGGTTGATTTCCAAAATTGTTGTAACGGCCAGCAACACTAAGAAGGAGAAATAAATAAGTGAATGCATGATGCCGGCAGCGGGATCACGCAAAAGGGTTTGCATATAAACGCCGGCGCGGAAATCAGCGAGGCGACGCTTGACGTTTTTCGCCGTGGTCTTGCGATTATCGGGCTTACCGCGGGTCCAGTTCTTTACACGGCTGCCGAAAATAACGGCTCCGTAAATAAGCAGGATCGGTGTCATTACATAAAACGCAATTTTCAGTGCGTCAGGAATTCCACCGAAGACTTCACGGGTGACGGGATCATCACCATGTTGTTCAAATACCGCACCGGCAATTCCGGACAGGGCAGTGACGAGCGCGAAGGCCACGCCGAACAACAAAACGAGATGAGGGCCTTTGATTTTCTTGCGATCCATAGCGCTCTCCACGCTACTCGCGACCGATCGACTGAACCCTCACCGAGATTTAGTGTTCGTCGGCTACTCGTTTGGCCAGACTGCGTAATAACTGAGCAGCGAAACCGGGAACTTCATCTAAAAGTCCGTTCAGTTCGCGTTGAGCGAGAACTAAGACTTCCATGGTCGAATCGGCGGTCACGGTTGCGGTGCGGGGTAATCCCGAAAGAGGGGCCAACTCGCCCACCACTGCGCCCGGACCAATGTTGGCAATGGTCTTTCCATCGCTGGTGACTGTCGCCGTTCCGCTCACGATGATGAAACATTCGTGACCGGCGTCGCCCTCTCGAACAAGGACCTTGCCCGGTTCAACGGATAACTCGATTGTGGCGGCTGCCACTTGTTGGAGTTGTTTTTTATCGCATTCGGCGAAAAGTGGAACCTGTGCCAAATGATCGAGCCATGTGTCGCGTGCCATACCTGAAGCATAGGTACTGGCCGCCAGTTTTGCTTGGAAAATGGGGAAACTCGGCCCAAATGGGTCAATCCCGAACCTTTCACCTTTTGGAAATATGCAAGAAACACCTGCCTCGTACCGTGTGACGACATGGATATCGCACTCTTGCGCTGGCCGGCCGAACAGGACCGTCGACTCAATCTCGCAATGGCGGGACTGCCGCGTGTTCTGCTCGTTGATGCTGAGGAGCCAGCTCCGATTGTTGAGGATTGTTGCGAGGACTGGATTCGTTTACCGGCCACTCAAGAAGACATTGATACGCGTTGCCGTGCCGTGTTGGTGCGAGCAGAGACTCATTCCAATGGTGGCGCACGACTCGATCACGATGGTGTGTTGCGCAATGGTGGTAACTGGGTTTCGTTACCGCCGGTGGAAGCGCGTTTGATGGCATCACTTTTAGATCGAGTTGGTGCGGTAGTAAGTCGCGAGCAATTAGCGAAAAGTGGTTGGCCCAGTGGCGCGCCGGGTCGCAACGCACTTGATGTGCACATGTTGCGTTTACGTCGACGGATTGCGGAAATCGGTCTTGTAATTAAAACCGTACGTTCCCGCGGATATTTATTGGAACCGCAAACAAACTCAACCGCGCAAACTGAATCACTGCGCGTTGATGATCACCAACAAGTTTCGGCGTAAAAAATCAGGAAAAATAAGGGTTTTTAACCGGCTTGTTTTGCTACAGCTTCGGCTGCGGCTTTTGCCTTTTCGGCATCGCCGACATAACGCTGTTCCAACGAAAGTTTTTTCGTTGGCGTCATCGACTCGTTTAATTCGTAATGGATTGGAACACCGGTCGGTAAGTTCACATCGGCAATTGCTTCATCGGAAATTCCGTCGAGATGTTTTATAAGCGCGCGCAGTGAATTGCCGTGAGCTACAACTAAGACAACATTGCCGGCCCGTAAATCCGGAACGATGTCGTCATACCAATAGGGAAGCATTCGCTTCACAACATCGGCCAAACATTCCGACGCCGGCAAAACATCGGCGGGCAAGTTCGCATAGCGATCATCAAAACGGGGATGACGCGGATCATCGTTGTCTAACGGAGGCGGCGGAATGTCATAGGAACGACGCCATTCGAAAACTTGATCCTTGCCAAACTTGTCGGTGGCCTCTTTTTTGTTCTGGCCTTGGAGGTCGCCGTAATGGCGTTCGTTCAGGCGCCAGGACCGTCGCACGGGAAGCCATAAACGCCCCATCCGGTCAAGGGCCAAATTGGCTGTTCGGATGGCCCGAGTTTGAAGCGAGGTATGGACCACGGTGGGGGCAATTCCGGCTTCGTCCAAAGCCTCGCCGGCTGCTGCCGCTTCAGCCTGACCAGCCTCGGTCAGATCAGCGTCGTACCAACCGGTGAACAGATTCTCGAGATTCCAGGTGCTTTGGCCATGGCGTAAAAGGATCAGGGTGGAGTTTTCCGACATGGTCCCAGTCTGCCCTAGATCGCCGTCCAAAAATTTTTCCAAAAAATTTCTCGTTTCGGGAATGGATTGGGCGTTTTGAAAGTTGTTATGGTCACGCTCAAGTTTTCTGGCTTGAGCCACTCAACCCAAGTACCCCCCAATAAAGCACTAGCAAAAGAAATAAAAGGAGCAATTATGCCCAAGGCAGTCGGTATCGACCTTGGAACTACCAACTCAGTGGTCTCGGTTCTCGAGGCCGGCGACCCCGTCGTCATCCCCAATGCCGAAGGCAGCCGCACCACACCTTCAGTGGTGGCGTTTGCCAAAAACGGTGAAGTTCTGGTGGGTGAAGTGGCGAAACGCCAATCAATTACCAATCCCGATCGCACGATTCGTTCGGTGAAACGACATATGGGCACCAACTGGACCATCGATATTGATGGCAAGGCCTATACCGCCCAGGAAATTTCCGCCCGTACCTTGATGAAGTTGAAGCGCGATGCCGAGGCCTATCTCGGTGACACCGTGACTCAGGCTGTTATCACGGTTCCGGCGTATTTCGATGATGCACAACGCACGGCGACCAAAGAAGCGGGTCAAATCGCCGGTCTCGAAGTGTTGCGCATCATCAATGAACCAACTGCTGCCGCGTTGGCCTATGGCCTCGATAAGGAAACCAATGATCAAACCATTTTGGTTTTCGACTTAGGTGGCGGCACGTTCGACGTTTCCGTTTTGGAAATCGGCGATGGTGTTTTCGAAGTGAAGTCAACCCATGGCGATACCAATCTTGGTGGTGACGATTGGGATCAACGCATCATCGATTGGTTAGTCGATTCATTTAAGACCGCACATGGAATTGATTTGTCGAAAGACAACATGGCTGTGCAACGTCTGAAGGAAGCGGCCGAAAAAGCGAAGATTGAACTTTCGCAAGTACAGCAAACACAAATCAACTTGCCGTTTATCACTGCGACCCCCGATGGTCCTTTGCATCTCGACGAGCAGTTGACGCGTGCGAAGTTCCAAGATCTCACGAGCGATCTATTGCAACGTTGCAAGATTCCGTTTGAACAAGCAATTTCCGATGCTGGTTTAACCAAGGGCGATGTGGATCACGTTGTTCTCGTCGGTGGTTCAACGCGTATGCCGGCTGTTGTTGATCTGGTCAAAGAAATGACCGGCAATGACCCGCATAAGGGCGTTAACCCGGACGAAGTTGTGGCCATCGGTGCCGCCGTTCAAGCAGGCGTTTTGAAGGGCGAAGTGAAAGATGTGTTGCTGCTTGACGTCACTCCTCTTTCGTTAGGTATCGAAACCAAGGGTGGCGTGATGACCAAACTCATCGAACGCAACACCACGATTCCCACACGACGCACGGAAGTTTTCACTACTGCTGATGACAATCAACCGTCAGTGGAAATTCATGTTCTGCAAGGTGAGCGCGAAATGGCGCAGTTCAACAAGACATTGGGCAAGTTCCAATTAGTTGATCTGCCACCAGCACCGCGTGGCGTTCCCCAAATTGAAGTGACATTTGATATCGATGCCAACGGCATCGTGCATGTGTCAGCGAAAGACCGGGCCACCAATAAAGAACAGTCGATGACTATTACCGGTCAGTCCTCATTGTCGAAAGACGCCATTAACCAAATGGTGAAAGACGCCGAGGCGCACGCCGAAGAAGATCGTCGACGTCGTGAAGAAGCCGATATTCGTAACTCTGCAGACTCACTCGTCTACCAAACCGAAAAACTGTTGAACGAACAGGGCGACAAGATTTCGGCCGATGAGCGAGCCAACGTGGAAGCCAAATTGGCGGATCTCAAAACCGCCATTGCGGGAACCGATAACGAGGCAATTAAGGCAGCAACGGAAGCGTTGATGACGGCCAGCCAACAGTTCTCACAAAAACTCTACGAACAGGCTTCGGCTTCACAAGCGCAATCGACGTCATCGGCACCAAATGATGATGATGTCGTAGACGCTGAGATCGTGGACGAAGAAAACAACTAAGTCGAGAAAGCCAATCATGGAAAACGAACATGATGAAGCGGCGACAGAGACTTCATCCGACGAACTTACTGAGCAGGAACTCATTGACGCTGAAGTAATTGTTGAAAGCGTTGATATTGAAGCACTGCTCGCTGAACGTGATGAATTCCGCGACACCCTTTTACGGGTGAAGGCGGAATTCGAAAACTACAAAAAACGAATACTGCGAGATCAAGACGAAGTTCGAGAACGCGCGAATGAAAACATCGCTGAAAAACTTGTGATTGTTTTGGATGCGTGTGATGCCGCGATTGGTCACGGTGCAACGGATGTTGAACCGATTGCCAAAATGCTGATCGATCTTTTAAGTGGCGAAGGTTTAATTCGCCTTGATCCCGCCGGTGAACCGTTTGATCCCAATCTTCATGAAGCGGTTTTGCATGAAGAAGGTGATGGTGGAGATCCAGTTGTTACTGAGACGCTCCGCATTGGTTATCAATGGAAGAGCCGGGTGTTACGTCCGGCAATGGTGAAAGTAAAGGGTTAATGGCTCCTCAGCGCGAGTGGTTCGAGAAGAACTACTACGAGATCCTCGGTGTGCCGGAAACGGCGACCGCCAAGGAAATCACGCGCGCGTACCGGAAGTTGGCTCGGGAGTTACATCCCGATGCCAATCCCGGTGATGCTGTCGCAGAAGAAAAATTTAAAGAAGTTTCCGCGGCCTATGACGTCGTGGGAGATGAAAAGAAACGCGCTGAATACGACGAAGTTCGCAAAATGGGACCAACCGGTTTCGGTGGTGGTTTCGGCGGCGGAGGATTTGATCCCAGCGGATTCAACTTCCAAGGCGCCGATATCAATGATCTCTTAGGCGGACTTTTCGGCGGCGGTCGCCGCGGTGGTCAGCGTGGACGCAGTAACGGACCACAACGCGGAACCGATTTAGAAGCGGAACTTCATCTTCCGTTTCGCGATGCGTACACCGGTGTAGAGACAACTCTGCATCTCACCAGCGATATGCCTTGTTCAACTTGTCATGGTTCGGGAGCAAAACCCGGAACGATGCCAACGACATGTGCATCTTGTGGTGGTCGCGGTGTGCGTGACGACAACCAAGGAATGTTTTCGTTCTCAACACCGTGTCAAGCCTGTGGTGGAGCGGGAACGCAAATAACTTCGCCGTGTCAAACCTGTCGCGGTAAGGGAATTGAGCGTCGTCCGCGTGAAGTCAAAGTCAGAATTCCGTCGGGTGTTGCTGACGGACAACGAATTCGATTGAAAGGACGAGGCGGCGTAGGTCGCAATGGTGGACCAGCCGGTGATCTGTATGTCGTCGTTCATGTCGAAGCCGATTCCGTTTTCACTCGCGATGGAAACAATTTGATCGTCAACGTTCCCGTTTCATTTGTTGAAGCGGCATTAGGAACGAAGTTGACCATTCCGACGATGGAAGGAAAACCCGTCACGGTGAAAATTCCGGCGGGAACTCCATCAGGGAAAGTTTTCCGAGTGAAGGGCCGCGGTGTAACAACCAAGAAAAACACCGGCGATCTTCTAGTCACCGTGCATGTGGCCGTTCCTTCGGATCTCACTGATGAACAACGTCAAGCCGTCGAAGCATTGGCAGAAAAACTGCCGGCTCCAACTCGTGAACATCTGGGAGTGTGATTATGACTCGAGATACCAGACACGCCGTATATGTCATTTCGGTAGCCGCTGAATTAGCGGGAATGCATCCGCAAACACTGAGAATTTATGAGCGAAAGGGTTTGTTAGAACCGGCTCGTACCAGTGGTGGGTCGCGCCGCTATAGCCAAGCCGATATCGATCATTTACGTCGTATTCAGGAACTCACCGACGAAGGTCTCAATTTGGCCGGAGTCAAAAAAGTTTTGGAACTTGAAACTCGTTTAGCGCGAGCCGAACGTGAACTTGAATCAATTCGACAACAAGCATCGTTGTTGGCTGCTCAAGTTGAACGTTCATCACGGGCTGATTTAGTTCCATTACGTCAAGCAGTTGCGCCATTTGGCGATTCGACCGAAGCGTTGCGACGTTTATTCGGTCAGTTCTAACCACCAATACAAACAAGGAAGTGCTTTTATTTCATGGCTTTAGATCCGAACCGTTGGACTCTTAAAACTCAGGAGGCGGTGAACTCTGCCCTTTCGGCGGCGCGCGCAGCGAGCAATCCCGAGGTAACCCCGGACCATCTTCTTCTCAGCCTGCTCAATCAACAAGAGGGCGTGGTACTGCCGATCTTGCAAAAGGTTGGCGTGTCACCGTTGACACTGCGCAATAAAGCTGAGGACGCGGTTCGAGCATTGCCGTCGGCGATCGGTGGTGAATCTCGAATTGGACGAGATTTCACTGCGTTACTTGATGAAGCCGACGAAGAACGACGCGGTCTCCATGATGAATACATCTCGACTGAGCATTTGTTGTTGGCTTTAGCCAGCCGCATTGGAATTTCCCGCGACGACTTACTTACGGCGTTGGTTGATGTGCGCGGTTCTCATCGGGTTACATCGCAAAATCCTGAAGATCAATATCAAGCGTTGGAGAAATACGGACGCGATCTCACTGAAGCGGCGCGAGCCGGAAAAATTGATCCGGTCATCGGTCGTGACGATGAAATTCGGCGCGTAATTCAAGTTCTCTCTCGCCGCACCAAAAACAACCCGGTGCTGATTGGCGAACCGGGCGTGGGTAAAACCGCCATCGTTGAAGGTTTAGCCCGGCGCATCGTCGAAGGTGATGTTCCGGAATCGTTGAAAAACAAACGATTAATTTCGCTTGATTTATCGTCTATGGTGGCTGGCGCGAAATTCCGTGGTGAATTTGAAGAGCGCCTTAAAGCAGTATTGAAAGAGATCACCGATGCCGAAGGCGAAGTGATCACATTCATCGACGAAATGCATACGGTCGTTGGTGCCGGTGCTGCCGAAGGTTCGATGGACGCTGGAAATATGTTGAAACCGTTATTGGCCCGGGGTCAGTTGCGGATGATCGGCGCCACCACGCTCGATGAATATCGCAAGTACATCGAAAAAGATCCGGCCCTGGAGCGTCGTTTCCAACAAGTGCTAGTCGGACAACCCACCGTGGAAGACACCATTGCAATCTTGCGCGGCCTAAAGGAACGCTATGAAGTTCATCATGGTGTTCGTATTCAAGACGCGGCGTTAGTGGGCGCAGCCGTTTTATCAGATCGTTATTTAACCGGTCGCTTCTTACCGGATAAAGCCATCGATTTAGTTGATGAAGCCGCTTCCAAACTGCGGATTGAAATCGACTCAATGCCCACTGAGATCGACGTTGTCGAACGACGTATTCGGCAATTGGAAATCGAACGCGTTGCCTTAGCAAAAGAAACGGATCAGGCTTCAGTTGAGCGCTTAGCGGCACTCGACGAAGAACTCGCAAACCTGCGCGAACAAATCAGCGGTATGAAAGCTCACTGGCAGTCAGAAAAAGATGCCATTGATCGCATTCGTACGTTGAAAGAAGAATTGGAAAATCGACGCGGTGAACTTGAACGTGAAGATGATTTGGAAAAAGCGGCGGAAATTCGTTTCGGTCAACTTCCTGAATTAGAGCGTCAAGTGGCCGAAGCATCGAAAGCGTTGGATGAATTACAAGCCACGCAGAAGATGCTTAAAGAAGAAGTTGATGAAGAAGACATTGCCGAAGTCATCAGCAAATGGACAGGAGTTCCCGTTTCGCGATTGATGGAAGGTGAAATGTCGAAACTTGTTCGACTCGAAGAGGTTTTGCATGAGCGTGTTGTTGGACAAAACGATGCCGTAGTGGCGGTTGCGAATGCGATCCGTCGTTCACGGGCTGGCCTATCCGATCCCAACCGACCAATTGGTTCTTTCCTTTTCCTCGGTCCGACCGGTGTGGGCAAAACCGAACTTGCCCGTTCGTTAGCTGATTTTCTTTTCGATGACGAACGAGCAATGGTGCGCATCGATATGAGCGAATACATGGAGAAACACTCCGTTTCTCGTTTATTGGGCGCGCCCCCTGGTTATGTCGGATACGACGAAGGTGGACAACTCACTGAAGCTGTTCGTCGTCGTCCATATTCCGTTGTGCTGTTAGATGAAATTGAAAAAGCGCATCCCGATGTTTTCAATGTGCTTCTTCAACTCTTAGACGACGGTCGGTTAACAGATGGTCAAGGTCGCACGGTTGATTTCACCAATGTGGTCTTGATCATGACGTCTAACTTGCCAGGCGATCCGCGGGATTATTTCAAGCCCGAGTTCGTCAACCGCATTGATGACATCGTGCGCTTCCGTCCGTTGACAGAAGACGACCTCGGCCACATCGTTGATATTCAGTTACAAGGATTGATTCAACGTTTGGCGCAACGCCGGATCACTTTGCAACTTACCGATGCCGCCAAACTTAAGTTGGCTGCTGATGGCTTCGACCCCGCTTTCGGTGCTCGACCGCTGAAGCGCATAATCCAACGCGAACTTGCTGATCAGTTAGCGATGGATATTTTGAACGGCACTTACGGCGATGGCGACACGATTGTCGTTGATGTTGCCGACGACGAATTGGTTTTTCGTTCATAAATTTTGCGGCGGCCACTAGTTGTGGTCGCCGCAAACATTCGACGAACTAGCGTTATCGCTGTGCGAGATACCGCAGCCGATATTCGTGCCAGCCGAATTGGCGTTGGAATCGCCGTTGTTGTCTTTTGGTTGCTCGCAACGTGGTTTCAACCGTGGAATCTTTTTGCCAAGGGTGGTTACACCTCCGACTTTTATGACATTCAAGCCACCGCATTAGTTCACGGACATCTCGATGTCGGTTTAGAGAAGACAGGCATTGAGGCATTCGATATCGATGGCAAATACCAGTTGTATTTCGGAATTGCGCCGTCAGTAATGCGTCTTCCTTTTTCTGGGATTTTTGAGGGTTTGCACGGTCGCTTGTCGCTACTAAGCCAATTACTCGCCGCAGTTGTTTTGGGATTGGCGGCCACTCGACTTTTACGACGCCTTCTTTCGTCATTTCCCAACGCACCGCCATTTGCTTCTTCTTGGTTCGGTGTCATTGCGGCTGGGACGATCTTGGCTTCACCGATTATTTATTTGTCATCGCGCAGCGCGGTGTATCACGAGGCTGAACTTTGGGGAGCGGCCGCTGGGTTGGCTGGTCTCGATGCCGTATTGGCTTGGTGGCGTCAACCCACGCGCCGCAATTTAATTTGGGCCAGTTTTTTGGCCACTTTTGCGCTCTCTTGTCGTCCCACAACTGGTGCCGCGCCAACCGTTCTATTGGGATTGTTTGCGTTGGTTTTACTTTGGCGCCGACAACGACAAGTCATTTGGGTGTTAGCGGCCACGGCCATTCCATTACTTCTTTTTGCCATTGTTAATTGGCTTCGATTCGGGACACTGTTCAGCGTCCCCATTGACAAACAAGTCTTTAGCCAGATCGATCCCAATCGTCAGGCGATGTTGGCTGAAAATGACAACAGCATTTTCGGTTTGAAATTTTTGCCTACCAATATTGTTCATTACTTTTCGCCGACAGCAATTGGTTTTCAACGCCTATTTCCGTTTATTGATTGGGGTAAGCCGGCGCATGTCATTGGTGACGTGACGTTCGATACGGTCGATCGGTCAAGCAGTTTTGTTTTATGTGCACCCATTTGGTTTTTGTTTGCTCTGCTTGGCGCATGGTGGTCAGTTGTTAAAGACAAATCGCGGGAATGGCTTTTGCTCGCGATTGCTGCTGGTCTTCCGCTTTTCAGTACCTTGACCATTGCCTATGTAGCGCAGCGCTATTTAAGCGATTTCGTTCCGCTCTTTATTGTCTTGGCATTGCCGGGCTTTTTACTTTTCGTATCGTGGCTCAAGCAACAACAGATCTTGACTCAACGAATTGCAATCGGTGTTGTTGCAGTCATTGCCTTTTTAGGGATGTGGGTGCAATTCGGTTTGACCTTGCAAGCCCGTGCATTTGAATACGCTTCGAATCGTTCGGTCGCCCAACAGTTTGCCGGTTTTCAGTACGGCTTAGACGATTTACTTTTTGGCGGAACGCCCCCGCGTGTTTTGCAAGTGAATGGCACGCAGTTACCCGAAACTGTTCGTCCACCTGAAACAAACGAAATCGTTTACGGAACGATGAGCATTGTTGAAGCGTGCGACGGACTTTATCGATTCGATGGATTTGCTTGGTCGCCCGTTGAATGGAACGCCACCGCCGAACAGGGAACGGGTTACAAGAAGATTCTGCGCGGATCTATCAGTGGGGCAGAGCAATTAATTGCCGGCGGTGCCGATGAAAAAAGTTGGACTCTGTCGGCAAAACGTGTTGCTGATACTGATCGCTACCAATTGATTTTCACTGATGTTTCAGGAGTACGCACCGAATCAAAAGAGTTGAAATTTACGGATTCGGCAACCATCACGGTCATTGCCGATCCCAGTTGGGGCTTATTTCAGGCCTTCGTTAACGGTGATCGCCAACTAGAAGCGTTCTTTACCGATAAGGCCGGAATTAGTTACAACCCAGCATTTGTGGCGCAAGCGCAATCGGCGTCGCTGTGTTTGGATTTACGACAACGGCTCGGGAGTTGAGCGCAACTCCGCCACAAATTGATAAGCGAACAGTGACGGCCAACGCTTCGAAAGAAGTTGATCAATCCGTCCGATAGTTGATCGGATTCGATCGGCACTTCCTGGGCGACCACCGCGTTCAATCACACCAAAGGGAAAACCAATGGGCGTGAGTTTTTCAATTTCCCAACCGGTAGAGCGAACCATTCGTTGGAAACTACGCGCGGTGAAAAAGCGCACATGATCGGAATCGAGAATTCCGCGTCGGTCGTAATCAAATCGACCAAGGAGTACACGAATACGCGGATACCAATGATTGAAATTGGGGAAACTCGTGATCATGACTGAGTCGGGTGTAGTGACTTCATGAAGTTGTTCGAGTAATTCGGTTGGCTTGCGAATATGTTCAAAAACTTCGGCCACGACAACAGTTTCGAATTTCTCACCGTCGAGTTTGTTAAACGGAAGACCATCATCAAGGTCGGCCACGATGACGCGATCAGCCGTTGATTCATCGGCATTTTTCCGATCTACGGCCACCACGAAATTGCCGAGGCCTTTGGTATTGACGGTATGGGGACCGCCACCGCAACGTAAATCGAGAATGCGACTTGGTGAATGTGAGCGCACTAATTCGGTGAGTTCGGAAATTTCCGCACCAACGGTGTCATCCCAATCGGATTCATTGGCCACAGTTCCGGGTGCAGGCGAACCGAATCCCATTCGCGCTAAGCGCATCCGGGTGACATCAAGAACAACGCGCGTTGCATACGACATTCCGTTGACATAACAAATCTCGTCGCCGTAATGAGTTGGAATTGGAATTTCAGTGATGCGTTGATTAGCCGCCGCTAACTGCAAAAGAATTTCGGTATCGAAATCGAAGTCGTCGCTATTTTGTTCGAAGGGAACTCTTTCGAGCGCTGAAATTGCAAAAGAGCGATAACCGGAATGCCACTCCGAAAGTTGTAAGCCGCTCATAGCGTTTTGATACGTCGAAAGAATGCGGTTTCCCACCCATTTATAAAGTGGCATACCACCTTGACGCGCCGCGCCGGCGGTAAGCATGCGTGAGCCACTCACCATTTCTGCTTCGCCATTGACGATTGGCGCAGCCATTGCCGGCAACATTTCCGGCGCGTATTGACCATCGCCATGCAATAAGACGACGAGGTCGAGGTTTTGACGGATTGCCCAGCGGTAACAGAATTTTTGATTGCCGCCGTAGCCCAAGTTGCGGGGCTGACGCACGACGGTGATGGGCAATTGGGGATTTTGCTCTGCGAATTCGAGTGCAACTTTTTCCGTTGCATCGGCGGAGAAATCGTCGCTAACCAAAATGGCGGCCAGGCCTTCCATTTCGGCGGGAATCCTGGAGAGGGTTCGAGCCAAAGTGGTTTCAGCGTTATAGGCCACCACCATGATTCCAATTTTTGGGAATGTCACGGCGTTCCACTCCTGCGGTGGTTCAACAATTCTCTTACACGTTAGACGGCCTGAACGGGTAGTGTTCCTCGGTTCCTGAGTAACGCCACCGAGGAGTAAAAGTGCCAGCAACAGTGGTCGTCGGAACCCAATGGGGCGATGAGGGCAAGGGCAAATTCACCGATCTCTTTGCAAAGGATCATCACTTGGTTGTTCGCTACCAAGGTGGTCATAACGCAGGGCACACACTTGTTGTCGGCGGTGAAAGTTTCAAACTGCAACTCGTCCCGAGCGGCATTCTTTATCCGCATATCACTCCCGTAATCGGCAACGGTGTTGTTGTTGATCCGCGTGTTTTGATTTCCGAACTCACAATGTTGGAGTCACAAGGAATTGATACGTCGAAATTGCTTGTAAGTGGCAATGCGCATTTGATCCTTCCTTATCACCAAGAAATCGACAAGCTCACCGAGCGACGTTTAGGAAAAAATAAAGTCGGTACAACGAAGCGCGGTATTGGTCCCGCGTATGCCGATAAAGCCGCTCGCGTTGGTTTACGTGTACAGGATTTACTTGATCCCAAAATTTTCCGCGAGAAACTTGATGCTGTTCTAAAAGAGAAGAACGCCATTTTGGCGAAAGTCTTCAATCAATTGCCTCTTGATGCGGATGCAATTGCCGATGAATACCTCGGTGAATGTGCACCTCGCTTAGCGTCAATGATCGGCGACAGCGTAAACGAAGTACATAACGCACTTGAAGCCGGACAAAACGTTTTGCTTGAGGGTGCTCAAGCCACTTTCTTGGATTTAGATCACGGCACCTATCCGTTTGTTACCTCTTCGAATCCGGTGGCTGGTGGTGCATGTACCGGTGCTGGAATTGGTCCGCGACATATCGATCGCGTGGTCGGTATTGCAAAGGCGTATGTAACTCGTGTTGGCTCGG
>CAYOHV010000013.1:17521-19584 GCA_964403825.1 uncultured Bifidobacterium sp.
CATATCGATCGCGTGGTCGGTATTGCAAAGGCGTATGTAACTCGTGTTGGCTCGGGACCGTTCCCCACCGAGTTACTCGATGAAACTGGCGACAAGTTGGTTGATATCGGTCGTGAGTTTGGAACGAATACCGGACGCCGCCGTCGCACGGGTTGGCTGGATGCCGTTATGTTGCGTCACGCAGTGCGCTTGAATTCTTTAAGCGAAATAGCGCTGACAAAATTGGATGTTTTCGATTCGTTTGATTCGATCAAAGTTTGTGTTGCTTACGAACTTGATGGTGAAACGTTCACTCATCTGCCGTATCACCAGTCGATTGTTCATAAGGTGACACCGGTGTATGAAGAATTCGCCGGATGGAAAACTGATCTCTCTAACGTGACAACGCGCAGCGGATTACCGGCACAAGCCGAAAAATATGTGGCGTTTTTGAGTCAGCAAATTGGTGTACCGATTCGCGTTGTCGGCGTTGGTCCCGGCCGCGATCAATACCTTTACTTTGACGAGTAATGAATATTTGTGTTGTCGGTTCCGGAGGTCGTGAGCATGCGCTCGCAACCGTTTTGCGTCGGCATCATGACGTTTGCGTAACACCGGGCAATCCTGGAATCGAAGGATCAGTCTCGACACCGCCGGAAGAGATTGACGCCGATTTTTATGTCATCGGTCCCGAGGCGCCATTAGTTGATGGGCTCGCCGACCGATTGCGCGCCAAAGGAAAACTTGTTTTTGGACCCGGTGCAGATGGCGCGCGACTCGAAGGTTCAAAGGCATGGATGAAAGAAGTCTTAGTGGCGGCCGGTGTTCCTACTGCTGGCCATGGAACTTTCACCAATGAAGAAGAAGCGATTGCATACCTCGACACGATGGACGGTTTTTACGTTGTAAAAACCGACGGGTTAGCGGCCGGTAAGGGAGTTGTTGTCACCGACTCTTATGACGAAGCCCGACAAAGCATTCGCGACTATTTATCGGGATCAGCCTTTGGTGATGCAGGCCGCACAGTTGTTATCGAAGAAGGACTCACAGGTCCGGAACTTTCGGTATTGGCAATTTGCGATGGCAAACGCGCGGTGGCTTTAGCACCGGCTCAAGATTTCAAACGCATTGGCGATGGCGATAGCGGTCCCAATACGGGTGGTATGGGTGCGTATTCACCGGTTCCTTTCGCTACCGATGACGTCCTTTCGGTGGTGATGAAAAACGGTGTGGAACCAACTTTGGCGGAACTGCAACGTCGCGGTATTGATTACCGCGGTGTTTTGTATGCCGGTTTAATGCTCACGCCGCAAGGTCCAAAGATGTTGGAGTACAACGTTCGCTTCGGTGATCCGGAAACTCAAGTTGTGTTGCCTCGCTTACAAAGTGATTTGGGTGAATTACTCGCCAGCGCAGCAGCCGGAGAACTTGGTGCACCACCGCGTTTTGTTGATGATGCGGCCGTTACCGTTGTTTGCGCCGCTGAGGGTTATCCCCGCAAAGTGCGTACGGGCGATCGCATCGAAGGATTAGCCGAAGCAAGAGCGGTTTCGGGAGTGACGGTTTTTTGTGCTGGCGTTGATAGCGACGCGACGGGCAATTTGATTACCGCCTCCGGTCGCGTGTTGTCAGTGACGGGACAAGGAGCCACATTGGCGATTGCGCGTCGTCAGGCCTATGAGGCAGTTTCGAAGTTGCATTGGCCCGGAATGCAATTCCGACGCGATATTGCGGAAATTGCTGCAAATTCGTGATGAGGATGCCGTAAAGGTGTCGTAGTCTTAAGAGGTGAACGGTGTTGTACCGAATGTTCTCGCCTCGAGATACGCAAGCGCCGAAATGGCCGAACTGTGGTCGGCCGAACACAAAGTGGTACTCGAACGCGAGTTATGGGTTGCTGTTTTAGAAGCGCAACAACAACTCGGTATCGATGTTGGCGACGAAGTCATCGCTGCATATAAAGCGCAAATTACCAATGTCGATTTGAATTCAATTGCGGCGCGGGAACGAATTACGAAACATGACGTCAAAGCACGTATTGACGAATTCTGCGCCTTAGCCGGGCACGAACATATCCATAAAGG
>CAYOHV010000014.1:0-4531 GCA_964403825.1 uncultured Bifidobacterium sp.
CCTTTGCGTGAACATCACGTTTTCTAAACCGCGCTCGGTGGCAACAACAACACCGGCACCGTGATGAACAATGATGCGACCGACATCGCAACTGGCATCAAAGGAATTGAGTTCATCTCGCCAGCGCATATCGAAGCCCAGCGAGGCGAGAGTCATCTCAGTTTCCTGCGGTGCTTGCTCCGGTGACATAGGCGTCTAATTTTTCCAGTGTTTTTTCCATATCCACTGGATGCTTCTTCGGATAATTCATAATTTCAATGAATTTGGGGATTCGAGCGGTCGACCAGTCGAAAGTTTCGGTCACTTTTGTGCCGCCATCAACGGGTTCAAGGGTGTAACGCCAAATATGTTTGCCAAAGTGCTGCCAGGCGATTCGGCGATTTTCCTCGAACTCCACCACGGTATTGCTGATGGTGTACGAAAAGCCGATCTTCATCTTCATTCCGAATTTCGAACCCATAGCTAAACGTTGCGAGTCCTTGGCGGCCTGCACCGAATTGGAGCCATCGATGATGCTGTGCTTCGACGGATCAGCCAACACATCGAAAATCTTGTCGGCTGGTGCATTAATGATGCGACTCACAGAAACTTCACGAGCGGCCATGGTTACCCTTTCGTAGTTGCACTGGCGCCGAACATCGCCGCAAATGCATCTTCAATTGTTGAATGTTTGAACTGATAGCCCGCTGCTTGTGCGGCGGCCGGCAAAACTTTCGCTGAAGTAAATAAAAGTGCTTCGGCTAATTCGGAACCTAATAACAACTTCGGTCCAAATGAAGGGACCGGTGCAATAGTTGGTCGATGCAACGCTTTTCCTAAAGCCTTGGTCATCTCGCTGTTGGTGACTGGGTTCGGGGCAGTGGCATTCACCGGACCGTTTACCGCACCGTTCAATAAATGTTGAATGAGACCAATCTCATCGTCCATGGAGATCCAACTCCACCATTGACGACCCGATCCCATTTTTCCGCCCACACCAAGTTTGAATAGCGGCAACATTTTCTTAAGTGCGCCACCTTTTGGCGACAACACGATGCCGGTGCGCAAAAACACTGTGCGAATGCCGGCTTGTTGCGCGGGGGCGGCTGCGTTTTCCCATTGCACACAAACATCGGCGAGGAAATCTTTTCCAGCCGGCGCTGATTCGGTAACTGCTTCATTGCCCGTTGCGCCGTAGTAACCGATAGCGGAACCAGAAATAAGCACTGATGGTTTGCTTTGTAATGACGCCAAAGCGTTAGTCAACACTTCGGTGCCCTTCACGCGCGAATCAAGAATTGTCTTTTTGTAGGCATCGCTCCAGCGCTTGTCGCCAATGCCGGCACCGGCAAGATGAACGACGGCGTCGATGCCCTCGAGTTTGGCGGTTTCGATGGTGCCCGCCATCGGATCCCAAGCAATGGCATCAGGGCCAGCTGCGGTGCGCACAACCGGCACAACCGTGTGACCATCTGCGCGCAGTTGTTGACTAAGTGCAGTTCCAATGAGTCCAGACGCGCCGGTGACAGCAATTTTCACGGTGACTCCTTCAGAATGCGCCGTTGGTGGGGGGTGGCAGGTATAACCCCGATCACGGTGGCTTCATTCCCCGCCGCTACTATCTTTTTCATGAGCACGCGGAGACTGATTTTGTTGTCATTGGCGTGTGGGTTGGCCATCCTCGCCGCAGCGGCCGCTCAATTGTTCCTGGCGGCCCGATAGCACCTCATCGTTACTTGTGTCACTAGGCCATTTCGCCGATTCTTCAGTCTGGTTATGAGGTCGTGAGGACAATGGCAGCGCCGGTAGGCTCGGTGTCGTGGCCGAAAACTTCGACGTCGTAATTATCGGAGGCGGGCCGGCAGGGTATGCCGCCGCACTCTATGGAGCATCTGCAGGACTCAACATTGCCCTGGTGGAAAAACACCGAGTGGGCGGAACGTGTTTGCACGTTGGTTGTATCCCTGCCAAAGAACTACTTGAAACCGCATCGGTGCGGCGCGCCATTGAAGGTGCAGCCGAGTTTGGTTTAACAACCTCAGAACCGGTGTTGGATTTTTCGAAAACGCAAGTACGTAAACAATCAATCATCGATGGTTTAACAAAAGGCCTCGAAGGTTTATTGAAGCGTCGCAAAGTAACGGTGTACGACGGCATTGGTTCGCTGAGTGCTGGTCACAAAGTGCGCGTCACTGGTGGGTCATCGGGTGATGTCGAACTCACCGGCACCAATGTCATCTTGGCGTCAGGCTCAGTACCGCGCACCATTCCTGGTTTTGAAGTTGACGGCAAACTTGTTGTTACGTCTGATGAATTGTTAAGTCTGCAAGAGTTGCCGGCTTCAGCAGTCGTTATTGGTGGTGGCGCCATTGGTTGCGAATTCGCATCAATGATGAGCGATCTCGGCACCAGCGTCACCATCTTGGAAGCACTGCCCAATATTCTTCCCGGCTGCGATTCGGATGTCACGCGTGTCGTGTTGAAATCATTCGCTGATCGCGGCATCGATGTGCATACCGGTGTCAGTGTGAATGGGCATACGCCCAATGCATCGGGCACCACGGTGAAGTTCGGTGACAATCAAACGATTGACGTCGAAATGGTTGTGGTGTCAGTTGGTCGCCGACCACTTTCTGAAAATCTCGATTTAAGTGGCACCGCAGTGAAAGTTTCTGAGCGCGGTCACGTTGAAGTTGATCAATGGTGTCGCACTGCCGAACCGGGTGTTTGGGCCGCAGGTGATCTCATCGCCACACCGGCACTGGCGCATATTGGTTTTGCTGAAGGAATGTTGGTGATTAAAGACATCCTTGGCGAAGATCCACTTCCGCTCGACTACACCAAAGTGCCGTGGTGTATTTACTGTCATCCCGAAGTGAGTTTCGTGGGACATACCGAAGCCTCCGCAAAAGAAGCGGGCTTTGATGTCATTGTTTCCAAACATCGCTATAACGGAAATGGTCGTGCGCTCATCGTGGGCGAACCGGAAGGTTTAGTGAAAATCATTGCGGAAAAGCGCGCTGATGGCACCGGCGGTCGTTTGCTCGGTGTGCATATGGTTGGACCATGGGTCACTGAACAACTTGGTCAGGCGTATTTGGCAGTGAACTGGGAAGCAAACGTTGATGATGTTGCAGCGTTCATTCAACCGCATCCCACTCTTAGCGAACTCTTTGGTGAAAGTGTGTTGGCCCTCACCGGTCGATCACTTCATGGTTGATCTCGAAAAGGACAGCAATGGCTGAAATTCAACTTCCTCAACTCGGCGAATCGGTCACAGAAGGAACCATTACAAAATGGTTCAAGAAAGTGGGCGACTCAGTTGCTGAAGACGAAGTGTTGTACGAAGTGTCAACCGACAAGGTTGACTCTGAAGTTCCTTCACCCGTCGCCGGTGTGCTCACCGAAATTCGCGTCGCTGAAGGTGACACGGTTGATGTAGGCACGATCTTGGCGGTTGTTGGTGACGGCGCAGCTGCTCCGGCTCCTGCGCCCGAACCAGCACCGGAACCAACACCTCCTCCGGCTGCGGCCCCTGCGCCCGCACCTGCTCCTGCTCCGGCGCCCGCGCCAGCGCCTGCACCTGCACCTGCGCCTGCTCCTGCGCCAGCGCCTGCACCGGCAGCCGCGCCAACACCAGCCCCTGCGGCAACACCGTCGGCAGCCACATCGGGACAACTCTTATCGCCAATTGTTCGTCAATTAGTGAACGAATACGGTCTCGACCCGCGCACCATCACCGGCACCGGCCCTGGTGGTCGCATTACGCGTAACGATGTTGAAGGCGCCATTCGCGCCCGTGTTGCATCTGGTGGTGCATCAACCGCAGCACCCGCACGCACTGTTTCATCGGCACCCGCATCGAGTGGTCGTCAAGGTTTGCCTGCGCCGCGTTCTGGAACCGGTGACACCGTTGAAGCATTGAACAACATTCGTAAGCGCACCGGTGAACACATGGTGATGTCGAAACAAGTTTCACCGCACGCCTACACCATTGTTGAAGTGGATTACGAAAACGTCGAACGCGTGCGTCGCGCCCATCGCGAATCATTCCGCGCCGACGAAGGTTTCAGCCTTACCTATTTGCCGTTTATTTCGCGGGCCGTCATCGATGCATTGCGCAACTTCCCGCATATGAATGCAACCGTCGGTAACGGCGAATTAATCGTGCACAACTATGTGAATCTGGCTTTCGCGGTTGATCTCAATTACGACGGCCTCTTAGCGCCGGTCATTCATGAAGCCGACGACAAGCGATTGCGTGCTATTGCTCGCGAAATTAATGATCTGGCGCACCGAGCCCGCACCAAGCAGCTTTCGGCTGATGACATCACGGGCGGAACGTTCACGCTTTCGAATTCAGGCTCGTTTGGTTCGCATCTTGTGTTGCCGATCATTAATCAACCGCAAGTAGCGATCATTTCGACTGACGGCATTCATCGCAAGCCTGTTGTCGTTACCGATGGCAATGGTGATGAATCAATTGCCATTCACTCGGTTGGCATGTTGGCCATGAGTTGGGATCATCGTGCATTCGATGGTGCCTATGCCG
>CAYOHV010000014.1:4631-11901 GCA_964403825.1 uncultured Bifidobacterium sp.
GTTGGCATGTTGGCCATGAGTTGGGATCATCGTGCATTCGATGGTGCCTATGCCGCAGCGTTCTTGCGTCAAGTGAAAGAAATTCTCGAAACACGTGACTGGGAGGCGGAGCTCTGAAGTTAGAAGGCGCCTTACGAGTTCGGTGGTTAGGCACCGTTCCTTACGGCGAAGGCGCCGACCTTCAGCACGCTCTTTTTCAACACGGACATGACAACTGGTTGTTGTTATGCGAACACCCGCATGTCTACACATTGGGTGCACGGGCTGATTTAGCCAATGTGTTAGTTCCACCGGAATCGGTGGGGGCTCAATTAGTGCGCGCTAGTCGCGGTGGTGATGTCACTTATCACGGGCCCGGCCAACTTGTTGGTTATCCAATATTGAATGTGCCCGGTAAACGCGGTGGCGGTATGGCCGACACGGTTGGTTATGTCTGCACTGTCGAACAAGTTGTTATTGATGCGTTAAAAGCGGTCGGCCTCCAAGATGTGGGTCGTTTAAAGGAATATCCGGGCGTTTGGGTGGAACCCGAATCGGAAAACCCCCGCAAAATCGCGGCCATTGGCGTGCGTCTCGATCGCGGTCGTTCCATGCATGGTTTTGCTTTAAATGTGAATCCGCAAATGGACATGTTCACTCATATCGTTCCTTGCGGAATTGCCGATAAGCCGGTGACATCGTTAGCCAGTGAAGGCATCGATGTTGATATGGCCACCGTGCGCGCTGCCATTATTGAAGCGGCGGCCAATGTGTGGCAAACATCAATCGAAATGCAATCCATCACCGAACGAAAAGGTGGCGACGAAGATCTTTCGCCATTTAGTCGCGGTATGGGTGCGGGTGAGATTGTCCGCACGGCATCCGATCACGGCCCGTCATTGCGTTTACGCGGTCGTCTTGCCGAAGCTGGTGTAGCCAGCGAAGTGGCCATCACCGATCGCAAACCCGATTGGATGCGCGCCAATATGAAATTAAAAGGTCGCGCTCTCGAAGTGAAGAAAACAGTTCGCCAACTTGGTCTTGTGACTGTTTGCGAAGAGGCCGGTTGTCCGAACTTAAGTGAATGTTGGGCCGATGGCACCGCCACATTCATGATTAATGGCGAGCGTTGCACCCGCGCCTGTGGTTTTTGTTTGGTGGACACGCGCAAGCCCGAACCGTTACAAGCCGATGAACCGTTACGCGTAGCCGAAGCGGTTGAAAAGATGGGCGTGCGTTTCGCGGTTGTTACCACCGTTGCTCGCGATGATCTTTTCGATGAAGGTGCCGGCGCAATGGCCGAAACCGTGCGTGCTATTCGTCAACGAGTGCCCGGCACACAAGTTGAAGTTCTTATTTCTGATTGTCGCGGTAATCCCGATGCGTTAGATGCCATTTTTGAATCCCGTCCCGATGTTTTAAATCACAACATCGAAACGGTGGCGCGTCTGCAACGAGCAGTGCGACCATCGGCGGGTTACGCCCGATCGCTGGCGGTTTTAAGCCGAGCGCGCAAAGCCGATTTGGTCACCAAATCAGGTTTGGTTGTGGGCATGGGTGAAACTGATGAAGAAATCGAAGCGACATTGGCTGATCTCGCCGGTGTTGGTGTTTCGATTGTGACTATTGGTCAGTATTTGCGCCCGACATCGCATCATTTGCCGGTGCATCGTTGGGTGACGCCCGAACAGTTTGAACACTATCGACGCGTGGGCGAGTCCTATGGCATTCGCCATGTTGAATCGAGCCCGTTGACTCGTTCGAGTTATCACGCGCGTCAAGCGGCTGATGCTTCCGCGACCCAAAACGCTGCTGACGCGGGGTAGTGGTGTCGAACTTTTTTGCCCAGCGGTTCGCTCGCGTGCGCGACGAAATGGATGCTCAAGGAATTGATGTTTGCCTTTTGTCGTTAGGGGCTGATTTACCGTGGTTATGCGGTTATGAAGCCATGCCATTGGAGCGTCTCACCATGTTGGTGGTACCCAAAGATGGCGATGCCGTATTGGTCGTTCCCCAACTTGAAGTTCCGCGCGTGCAACCCCGCGACGAATTTTCAGTGCGTGGCTGGGGCGAAACCGAAGATCCAATTTCGTTAGTGGCGGGCTATGCCAAAGGTGCGGCCCGCGTCGCCATTGGTGATCGCACATGGTCACGGTTTGTTCTGGCATTACAAAATGCAATGCCGCAAGCACAAATGACCAACGCGTCGTCGGTCATCGGCAAGTTGCGTGCCCAAAAAGATCAACACGAACTGGCAATGTTGCAAAAAGCGGCCTCCGTTGTGGATGTCATTGCGGGTCAATTACAACGTGGCGAAATTGCGTTAGAAGGAAAAACTGAAGCAGAAGTTTCGGCCGAACTTTCACGCCGCATCATTGATGGTGGTCATTCACGCGTGAATTTCGCCATTGTGGCTGCCGGTGAAAACTCCGCCAGTCCTCATCATGAACCCGGTGGGCGACGAATCAATAAGGGCGATGTTGTTCTTTGCGATTTTGGCGGAACGATGCACGATGAATTTGGTGTTGGTTACTGTTCCGATATCACTCGTTGTGTGGTGGTAGGTGAGCCCACCCAAAAAATGCGCCACGTCTATGCCGTTTTGCAACAAGCCCAAAACGTTGGTGTTCAAGCCGGTTCTGTAGGGCTTGAGGCTCAAGCAGTTGATAAAGCCACACGCGACATCATTGATGCTGCCGGCTACGGCGAATGGTTCATTCATCGCACCGGTCATGGCATCGGTGTTGAAGAACATGAAGACCCTTACATTGTTTTAGGTAACAACAATCCGTTGGCCGAGGGCAATGCCTATTCGGTTGAGCCCGGTATTTACTTGCCTGGCGAATTTGGATTCCGGCTCGAAGACATCGTGGCGTTAGTAAATGGCACCGCTCAATCACTTAACAATGCGAATCACGATTTAGCATCGGTCTCCGCATGATTGATTTCGATGCAGCCTCAGTGCTGTTGCAATGGGCCACCGGCGGTTTGTTCTTTCTTTGGGTAACCACTCGTCGGCGCGAAGTTTCACTTGGCTATGGCTGGTTAATGCGCGGCACGTATTTGTTAATGGCGGCCGGTGCATGGTGGATTGGCACCCAAATCATCGAACCAATGCCACTGCGTGATTACTCATCGCTCGGTGTGGTGTTGGCCTCGGGTGTTGCGTTGGGTTTTTCCATTGCTCGCAAAGGCGCAGGTGTTTCCGGCCAAGTGGCGTTAGCCGAAGCGCGCACAGCGCGCGTGGCGGAAATGACCGGCATTGAACGCGCGGCGGCCGAAAAAGATCTCACCGTTAAAGAATTCGATCCTCGACTCGATCTCATTGCGCCGATTATCGGCATGGTGGGTGTGGTGGCCGCCGGATTCAACGCCGGTGATCCCACATGGTTAGCGGTGGCGCGTTATGTGGTCGGCGCGTTGTTCTTAGGTGCGGTATCCGACGCCATGTTGTTAGGTCACTGGTATTTGGTGCAGCCCGGCTTAGCCCGCGGCGCGCTTTTGGAACTGGTGCGCTGGACCGGTTGGTTATGGGTGCCCGAAGTGGCGTTGTTATTAGTGCCCACCGGAATGATCTCGGCATTAAATGGAACCATCGACGACGGTTACAACGGATTGCTTTCGTGGTTTTGGTTCTTATGCGCGGTCACCACGATTGGCTTAGTGATCACTACGCGCTTGGCGCTGAAAGAGCGCGCCTATTCAGCGGTAATGGCTGCCACCGGACTTTTATATTTGGCCATTCTCACGGCCTTTGGCACCGATCTTGTGGCCCGCGCCTTACTTTCGTAACGACGATTAGCGAGCCACGAAATATTTGGCTTGCGGGTGATGGCAAATAATCGCTGACGTTGTCTGCTCCGGTTGATATTGGAATCCCGTGTCTTCATTTACTTCAATGCCGAGACGACCGGCATCAAGTAACTCGGCCACGCGTTGATTGTCCTCCAAATCAGGACAAGCGGGATAACCCCACGAATAACGACCACCGCGGTATTGCTGACGGAACAATCCGGCCAACGACGGACCGTCTTCATCAACAAAACCCCATTCACTGCGAATGCGGTGATGCCAATACTCGGCCAACGCTTCGGCCATTTCCACACCGAGACCATGCACTAACAAATATTCCTGGTAACGGTTTTCCGCAAAGAGTTCGGCGGCCACTTCAGAAACTCGTTCGCCCATCGTGACGATATGGAACGCTGCGAAGTCCACCTCATCTTCTTTCGGACGGAAGAAATCAGCAATGCAGTAATAGGGGGCATTGCGTTGGCGCGGATAGGAAAAACGAGTGAGTTCGCTTTGACGCGATTCATCAGACCACACAATGAGATCGTTGCCATCGGAGTTCACGGCGAAATAGCCGTACACAACTTGCGGCACCAACATGTCGCCGGCTTTCGCTTCGGCCAATTGGGCTCGCAAAATGGGACGAATGCGATCTTTAAATTCTTCGTCGGTTTCGGTAACGCCATTGACCGTTTCGGGACGGTATTGCCATTGATTGCGGAACAACGCCGTTTCATTGATGTAGGCGGCAATATCGTCGAGCGGAATTCCCTTCACGATCTGCGTACCTAAAAACGGCGGACGGAAAATTTGGTTGTCGGCAATGACATCAGGGGAGCGAGTGGGCAACTCTGCGTCATCGGTGAGTTCTTTGGTGCCCGATCGCGCCGGTACTTTGCTTTCACTTGGCACACGACCCCAATCGGGATCATCGGTTTCATTGCCACGTTTGATATCGCCTAAGCGATCCATCACCCGCAAACCTTCGAAAGCATCTTTGCCATAGAAAAGACGACCTTCGTAGACCTCACGCAAATCACGTTCGACGTAACTGCGGGTAAGCGCTGCGCCACCCAATAACACTGGGATATCGGAAAGGCCACGTTCGTTGAGTTCTTCTAAGTTCTCGCGCATGATGAGCGTTGACTTCACTAAAAGTCCGCTCATGCCGATGGCATCGGCTTTTACTTCGAGCGCCTTTTCAATCATCTCGGCAATCGAAATCTTGATGCCTAAGTTGACGACTTCATAACCGTTATTGGTGAGGATGATGTCAACCAAGTTCTTGCCGATGTCATGCACATCACCTTTCACAGTGGCGAGCACAATTCGGCCTTTGCCGCCCGAATCGCTTTTTTCCATATGCGGTTCTAAATGGGCCACTGCGGTTTTCATTGTTTCGGCTGATTGCAGAACGAAGGGGAGTTGCATTTCGCCGGTAGCGAATAGATCGCCCACAACTTTCATGCCGCTTAACAACACATCGTTAATGATTGCCAGCGGCGCATAACCGGCTGCCAGCGCTTCATCGAGTTCGGCTTCTAATCCGTCACGATCGCCATCAATGATGCGTTGTGAAAGACGACGATCAATTGTCCAATCGCTGCGGTCTTCACGTTCAACTTCGGTGGTCTGCACATCGGCAAAAACTTCGAGCAGCGTTGTAAGTGGGTCGTAACCTTCGCGGCGACGGTCATAAATGAGATCAAGACAAACATCGCGCTGTTCTTGAGGAATCTTGTTGAGCGGCATGATGCGCGCTGCGTGCACGATGGCGGAGTCCAAACCGGCTTCAACGCATTCGGCCAAAAACACTGAGTTGAGAACATGGCGAGCGGCTGGTTTCAAACCAAACGACACATTGGAAACACCCAAGGTGGTGTGCACGCCGGGGAGTTCTGCCTTAATGCGGCGAATCGCTTCGATAGTGGCCATGGCATCACCACGAAGGTCGTCATCGCCAGTGGAGAGCGGGAATGTCAACGCGTCGAAAATGAGATCGCTGGCTTCAAGACCATAACGATTCACGGCTAAATCATGGATGCGGTGCGCAATACGCATCTTCCATTCGACATCACGGGCCTGACCTTCTTCATCGATCAGCAAACAAACAACGGCCGCGCCATATTCGCCGGCGAGGCGCATCACGCGATCGAGACGACTGCCCGGTTCTTCACCGTCTTCTAAGTTCGCCGAGTTCAAAATGGCGCGACCGCCAAGCCAGGAAAGACCGGCTTCCATTACTTCTGGTTCGGTGGAGTCGAGCACCAGCGGAACGCTCGATTGTGTGGCCAACATCTTGGCCAGTTCATCCATATCGGTTTCGCCGTTACGGCCGACATAGTCAACACAAAGGTCGAGAACATGCGCGCCTTCACGCACTTGATCTTTCGCCATCTGCACACAGGTATCGAGATCGCCTTCTAACAACGCTTCACGGAATTTCTTCGAACCGTTAGCGTTCGTGCGCTCACCAATAATCATGAACGAACGATCTTGTTCAAACGGAACCAGTGAATAAATAGAGGTTGCGCCCGCTTCATGAACGGGTGTGCGGGGAGCGGGGGTGAGGTTGGCGCATTTCTGCACCACCGCTGCAATATGTTCTGGAGTGGTTCCGCAACAACCGCCCACAATGTTCACGCCTAATTCGGTGATGAAACGCGCGTGATGATCGGCGAGTTGTTCGGGTGTGAGGTCGTAATGCATATGGCCGTCAACCACACTGGGAAGACCGGCATTAGGAATGCACGAAATGGGCATACGTGCATGAGCGGCGAGATGACGTAAATGTTCACCCATTTCAACTGGCCCTGTGGCGCAGTTAATACCAATGACATCGGGATGCAATGGGTCGATTGCCGCTAGCGCCGCACCAATTTCTGTGCCAGGCAACATGCGACCAGTGAGTTCCATCGTCACTTGCACTTGCAAGGGAAGTTGTTGTCCAAGTGCCGACATCGCGCGGCGCGCACCGTTCATGGCTGCTTTCACGGTGAGCAGATCAAACATCGTTTCGATGATGAGAAGATCGCAACCGCCTTCGATAAGCGCACGGCTTTGTTCTTCGTAGTAGTCGCGCAATTCCGCATAACGAATTTGTCCGAGTGAAGGAAAGCGCGTGCCCGGCCCAATTGATCCGGCGACCCAGCGCGGACGATCGGCAGTAGAGAAATCGTTGGCAACTTGGCGAGCCAAGCGCGCGGCAGCCAAATTCAATTCATAAGAACGTTCGGCAATGCCGTATTCACCGAGCGGAATGGCAAAGGCGCCGAAAGTGTTGGTTTCAATGACATCGGCACCGGCGGCGAGATAGGCAGCATGCACATCGCCAATCACATCGGGGCGAGTGACCACGAGCAGTTCGTTACAGCCTTCAAGGTCGGGCCCGCCGAAATCATCAGCAGTGAGGCCCCGGGTTTGAATACCGGTGCCCATACCGCCGTCATAAATAACGACACGTTCGCGAATGGCATCGAGGAAGGTGCTCACCAATTGC
>CAYOHV010000014.1:11911-18172 GCA_964403825.1 uncultured Bifidobacterium sp.
CTCCTAGACCAAAGACTTGTGGGGGCATGAAAACAGTACGGCGAATCCAAAAAAAATCTGTGCGGTTCGCCGTGCGCTGGGGCCTCTCGCCCTTCCCATCAGGTCAGCTACGGTGAAAAAAGAGTAGCAGAGGGTTTCTCGCCATCGCCCCTCTAGGCTCAGTGCGTGAAGATTTACACCCGTAATGGCGATGATGGAACAACCGGCCTTCTCTATGGAGGACGAGTAGCGAAAAATTCTGCTGCTCCCACCGCCTATGGCGCGGTCGATGAAGTGCAGGCGTTTCTTGGATTGGCACGCGCCGAAACGTCGAATCATGAATTAGCGGATCTGCTTGTGCATCTTGAGCGCGATCTTTGGATCGTGATGGGAGAGTTGGCCGCCGATCCGGCAAGCCGACACAAGTTGCAGGCCGGTTCAACATTGGTGACACCCGAAATGGTCACTCATCTTGAACAACTCATTGATACGACGAGCGAAAAGTTTGATCCGCCCACGGAATTTGTCGTGCCCGGTCAAAATCGCATCAGCGCCATTTTGGATGTGGCCCGCACCGTCACTCGCCGCGCAGAACGCGATGCACTATCAGCCGCAACTCCCGATAGTGCAACGGTTCCGTATCTAAATCGACTGAGCGATTTGTTGTGGACGTTGGCACGTTGGCAAGAGGGTGAATCGCTTCCCACCCGCTCGGTCAAATAGTGGAGTAAAGAAGGATCATGAAATTAACTGCTGTCCGAACTGCCCCTGCTGGAACTGACGCGGTGGCGGTTGCTGTCGCTCCCGAAACTCTTGCTGATCTGAAAAAGCAATGGAAACTCACTGATGCTGCGCTAGCGGCAACTGGGTTTGCTGGAAATGCCGATCAAGTTTCGCTTTTCGAAACGTCGAAAGGTTTGTTGATCGCAGTTGGTGTGGGCGAAATCGCAGCAGTGAACAACAAACGGGCTCGTCGTTTTGGTGCGTTGGCTGTGCGCGCTGCGGGACGTCTCAAAAAAATCGCACTCGATCGTGGCGCGCTTTCCAAGATGGAAGATCAAGCCGACGCAGTGCAAGCCATTAGTGAAGGTGTCATTCTCGGCTCGTATTCGTTTAGTGAATACCGTTCGAAGCCGTCGAAGCCAACACTCACCAACGTTGCTCTTCTTAATTGCACCGTAAAAGTTGAAAAAGATGCGCTCACACGCGGCATTGCCATTGGTGAAGCACAAAACTGGGCGCGCACATTGGTGAATCGTCCCGGTGGCGATCTCACACCAGCGGCATTAGCCAACGAAGCGCGTGCCATGGCGCGTCGTGAAGGTCTCACCATCAAAGTGTTGAACCTTGCGCAAATTCAACGTCTTGGTTTAGGCGGTTTATTGGGCGTTAATCGTGGTTCAACGCAAGAGCCGCGCTTTGTTGAAATCACTTATGCGCCGCCGCGCCCGAAAGGCACGTTGGCATTAGTGGGTAAAGGCATCACTTTCGATTCGGGTGGTCTTTCCATTAAGACCGGCGAAGGCATGATGACCATGAAGATGGATATGGGTGGCGCGGCGGCGGTGCTCGGTTGTTTTTCGGCCATCAAAGCAGTGGCGCCGAAATGCAAAGTTGTTGGTTACATCCCGATGACCGACAACATGAGTGATGGCGATGCCACTCGTCCTGGTGATGTGCTCAAAATTCGTAACGGCACCACTGTTGAAGTGTTGAACACCGATGCCGAAGGGCGTTTGATTTTGGCTGATGCCTTGAGTTTGGCGGTTGAAGCAAAACCAGATGCCATCATCGATTTGGCCACGCTTACCGGTGCAGTGGAAATTGCACTCGGCGGAAAGATCGCCGCCATCATGAGCAATAGCGGACCTTGGCAAGATCAAGTGTTAACTGCAGCCGGTAAAGCCGGTGAACGCATGTGGCCGCTCCCGTTGCCGGTTGATTACCGCACGTATCTCGATTCTGATGTTGCCGATTTACGCAATATCTCGCGCGCACGTGGCGGCGGCACCATCACTGCTGGTTTGTTCCTTGAAGCATTTGTTCCGGCATCTATTCCGTGGGCGCATCTTGATATTGCGGGAACCGCGTGGTCGGACGCCGACGATGCCGATGTTTCTAAGGGTGGGACAGGCTATGGAGTTCGTCTGCTGCTGAAACTGGCCGCGGATTTTGAGCCTCCGAAGAAATAAGCGGACGCCGTAAGGCAAACGCCCAACGCACTGCGTCATAAGCCATGGCCGGATGCGCGCCTTGCGCGTGCAATGCCTTTTCTATTTGTTGCGCGTTGTTATCTAATTCGTAAAGAGCCAGCGCCAGCGAACGGAAACGTTGTTTCAATTGTTCGTAATTGTTATCGGTGCGCGTTAGCCATTGTTCATGATCGCGCTGCAACTTTTCGGGCAACCGACTTACTTGCGAACGGGTGAGGGGAGCGAGGCGTCGACGCACTTCAAAACAATTGGTGGTCATTAATCGAGCCGCGCCGAAACGACGACAGCGTTCCAACGTGCGCACCATGGGCGAATTTTTTCCGCCCCGCATGCCGATGCCCAATTGCATCGACACCTGCACGAGATCTAACTGAAACGGGCCATTGTGCTGATCGAAACCATCGGCAATTAAACGCAAAAGAAACACCGTTGATGGGCCCAAAATAGGCAACCAATAGCGTTCGACGTATGCCGACCGTGGATCGTGGCCTAATTGATCAACGACAACATCGGACCAAATATCAACTGTGCACGAAGCGATCGGAAACGATGGCTCCGTTTGCTTTTGGGCAAACACATTGACCCCCTTCATCGGTGTGCGGACTGTTATGCGCGCACCGAATGGTGTCAACGGGTAATTAGGACCGATCGTCGTTTGATGTTGGCGATTCGAGTTGTGCGATGCGGTCTTGTAACAACGCAATCTCTTCCGCCAGCGTGCGTGTTCGTTCTTCTGAGCGCGTTAATTCGTACGAAAAATGAATAACGATTAACAACAACAAACCCAAACCTAATAGCACCAACAAAATTGGCTGGTAATAAACACCAAGTTGTGTGCCCGCCCAATCTAATAAACCAGGCACGGCAGCAAAGACGGCCAACAACACACCAATGCTCAACCACAACATTGCGTATTTAGTTTTGAGGTGTTGACGACGCACCAAAAACACAATGCCCACTAACACCGCAATCACTAACACGGCGAGCGCGATATGCGCGCGTGTGCTCATCTTTCCGGGTTGCATCTGATCAGCCGCGAATGCGATAAACGCACTTGTGTTCATCACTTCACCTTTCGCTTGCTCGGAAGCACAATGAGCGAAACCAAAACACGAAGATAGTTATAGACAAGTTTGAAACGGCGGTTCGATGCTTGTCCGCCGGCGCGTGTGCGCATTGTGACAGGAACTTCAGTGACCTTGAATCCGGCGCGACATGCAAGCACTAACGCCTCAACGGTGTCGCCCAAATATTCGATCGGCATATCTTTGGCGAAGAATTCGATGACCGGTTCATTAAAGGCGCGGAATCCGCTTGAGGTGTCGGTGAATTTTTGTCCGGCCAATTTGGTGATCGACCACCGCAAAATTCCCATGGCCGCTCCACGGCTGCGACCCACTTGATAGTCGCCGGTTCCCAAAAATCGAGAACCAATCGCCATATCGGCACCGTTATCAAGTGCCTGCAAAATGGCCGCAATCTGGGTGGGGTCATGCTGGCCATCAGCATCAAACTGAATGGCCCGTTGATAGTTATGGCGAACGGCGTATTGGAAGCCGGTGCGTAATGCGCCACCAACGCCCAAATTAAACGGCAGTGTTAAACACACAACTCCATGACGGCGCGCCACATCAGAAGTGGCATCGGCCGAACCATCATCAACAACGACGACATCAATATCGCCAACAACGCGCTTCAACTCGTCAAGGGTTGACGGCAATGCGTCTTGTTCATTGAACGCCGGAACGATGATCAGAGTTTTTTCGAGCGACGTCATCGCCAACACGCTAGTTCAGGGTTGCTTTCACTAAGGTGGTAGCAGTGAGTGACGAGCCCGATTTCAGCCAAAATTCGCAGTTTTTGGCTGCGGTCGATGAAGCCATCGGAGTGCTTGCCGCCGTTGATTCCATTTCGGTGCTCACAGGTGCTGGTATCAGCACCGATTCAGGTATTCCCGATTTCCGCGGTCCCAATGGGGTTTGGACACGCAATCCGGAAGCGGAAAAGCGCTCAACCATTCAGTTCTACTTATCCGATCCTGATGTTCGAAAACTGGCGTGGCAGATCCGCGTCGAATCAGAAATGTTTTCGGCTGCACCTAACGATGGACATCACGCCATCACCGCACTTGATAAAGCGGGCAAGTTGCATACGTTGGTGACACAAAACATCGACGGCTTGCATGTGCAATCGGGAATCGATCCTGAGCGCGTGGTGGAAATTCACGGCACGGTGCATAAATGGGAATGCGTTGATTGCGGTGGACGCGGTCCAATGGAAGAAGCGTTAGTGCGCGTGCGCGCCGGTGAAGAAGATCCGCCGTGTGCAATCTGCGGCGGCATTATGAAATCGGCGACCATCATGTTTGGTCAGTCGTTAGTGGCCGCTGATCTGTTCCGCGCTGAACAAGCCGCGGTGCAATCAGGTGCCTTATTGGCCGTGGGTACGAGTTTGAGTGTGTATCCCGTGGCCGGAATGGTTCCGTTGGCCCTTGAAATGGGTCGCCCCGTCATCATTGTGAACGCCGAGCCCACGCCTTTTGACGCCGCGGCCACCGTCGTCATTCGGGGTTCGGCTACCGAAGCGTTGCCTCGCCTGGTCAACGGACTTTTGGGCGGGTGGCAAAAAGCCGACTAAATCGGTAGGGTTTTAGGGTCAGAAAGCGCAAACGACCCCCGCCTGCGTGTATCGAAAGAAGTTCCTATGGCTACCTTCCGCGATTTGCTCGCCCAAACCAAGGCCCAAATCACTGAAATTGAACCGGCAGAGGCCGAAGTGCGCCGCGCTCATTCAGTGTTTTTAGACGTCCGCGAACCCGATGAGTTCGAACAGGGCGCCATTCCCGATGCGGTGTTCATTCCCCGCGGTCATCTCGAAGCACAGGTCGAGGCTCGTATCCCAGATCGCGACACACCCATCGTGGTGTTCTGCGCCGGTGGTGTGCGTTCAGCATTCGCCGCCAAAACATTGGCCGATCTTGGTTACTCCGATGTTGTTTCCATGAATGGTGGTTTCAACGCCTGGAAAGACCAAGGTCGTCAATGGTCAGCGCCGCGCACGTTAAGCCCGGAACAACGCAATCGTTATCAACGTCATTTACTTCTTCCCGAAGTTGGTGAAGAAGGTCAGTTGAAACTTCTCGACGCCAAAGTGTTGTTACTTGGCGCTGGGGGATTGGGTTCACCATCAGCGTTGTACTTAGCCGCAGCTGGTGTGGGCACGCTTGGCATTATCGATATGGATGTTGTTGACGAATCAAATCTGCAACGCCAAATCATTCACAACATTGATCGCGTTGGTATGCGCAAGGTCGATTCCGCCAAGGAAACATTGACCAAATTGAACCCCGACGTGAAAGTCAATGTTCATGACATGCGCTTAGATGCATCCAATGTTGTCGAATTACTTTCGCAATACGACTTAGTCGTTGATGGCGCCGACAATTTCCCCAGCCGTTATTTGCTTAACGATGCGTCGTTGAAAACCGGCACGCCGGTTGTGCACGGATCGATCTTCCGTTTCGAAGGTCAAGTCACTGTGTTCCTTCCGCATGACGGCCCGTGCTATCGATGCTTCTTGCCCGAACCGCCACCGCCGGAACTCGCACCTTCATGCGCCGAGGCTGGTGTGCTTGGCGTATTGCCCGGCATCGTCGGTTCAATTCAAGCGCTCGAAGCAATCAAGTTGATTCTTGGTCTTGGCGATTCGTTAAGTGGACGACTCTTGGCGTATGACAGCCTCGAGCAATCGTTCATGACCTACAAGATCCGTCGCGATCCGAAGTGCCCGGCGTGTTCAATTGAACCGTCCGAAGTGATCATCGCTGAGTACGACCAGTACTGCACGCCGCACGGCCACTAGGGCGTTTTCGCCTCGTCATTGCGAGTAATCGGCTGTTTTGGCGCGCCAATTACCCCGCATGAAAAAAACTGAAAGCTGTACAAGACCCGTCAAAGTGCCTGCACATAGGCGCATTTGCGGGAAAACCCCATTAGAACGCCAGTTTTCGCAATGTATTGACTGCTCAAAGAGCGATCTTTTCGCTACCCTAAGAGGCGGGTGGAGTCCC
>CAYOHV010000015.1:0-18144 GCA_964403825.1 uncultured Bifidobacterium sp.
TTCGCCGATAGCACTATTCAACATTGTGGTGTTCTATTCGATGATGGCGATCGCGGTCCGTATCACACATGCCACAAAGTTCATACCAGTCTCGTTCCGCGTACACCGAGAGAATTGCAAGCCGTAACGGGCGCAGTTTTTTTGGTAAAGCGCGAACTCTTCTCGACGTTAAACGGCTTTTCCGAGGATTATTCGTTTGGGTATGAAGACATCGATTTCTGTTTGCGGGCAAAGCAACTGGGCGCAACCATCGCCTGTGCGCAGGAAATCGATTCCATTCATTTCGCTAACACCTCATATAACGAAACGTCAATGAAGAGGATCAATCAATCTCGGATGGTCTTCATGGCTAATTGGCGAGGACGATTCCAAATCGACGGCAATCGGGACGAACTATGAAACCCGATGGGATTTCACTCATCGTTCACACCCGTAATTCGTCAGCGACATTGCCGAAGTTATTGGAAAGTACATCTTGGTTTGATGAGCGGATCATCGTTGACTGCCAAAGTGATGATGAATCGGTTGCCATGGCCGAGGCCGTCGGCTGTCGAGTTATTTCCACTCAACATGAGTTTTTTACTGATGCTTTACGAAACGAATTTCTTCCTCTGGCCAGTTATTCCTGGACAATGGTTTTGGACTCTGACGAATATCTCGCGATCGATGCTGAAGACGAAATTCGCCGATTGGTCTCAGTGACCGATGAGTGGCTTGGTGGCTATTTGTTGCCGCGGCGAAATTTCATCGTTGATCGGTTCATGCAGGGTTCGAGTTTCTATCCCGACTACCAATTTCGGATTTTCCGCACCGGTCAAGTGCGTTATCAAACAGGGCACCATGTCATGCCTCTATTCATTGATGATCGCTACCGGTATGAATTGGTTGATTCCTCGAACGGCGTGCATATTTACCATCACAATTACAACTCGCTGGCGGAATTCATGCAGAAGCAACTGCACTATGCGCTCACCGATGTCTATGACCAATCGGCGGCAGAGTTTTCATTTACTGATGTCATCGCGCAGGCGCAGGAAACATTTTCCCGTGTTTTTGATCCGAAAAGTGATGGATCACTTTCCTATGCGTTGGCCTCGATCATGGCCTGGGACAAAATTATGCGTGGTCTCCTGCAATGGGAAGAATTGGGCTACAAGCCGCCATTGCCCGATGAATATTTCTCTATGGTCTGGACCGAAAAAGTTGATGAGCAAGTTGTCGAGTCGGACAATGATGAATTACGCGAGCAATTGACATTGTTGCAGGCTGAGAACCAGGCGCTTACCAATGAAATTGCACAGATGAATCAGCGACTCACCATGCGAGCGTTACGGCCATTGCATGTCGCCTGGTCAAAGTTGAAGCAAACCCGCGCTTAATTGGATCGAAGTCCGGTCTCGAACTCGTCGAGATCAATGGTGGAAACACAGTTTCGATAGTGCTCCATCGAATAGGGATATTGCGTCACTACTCGGCCGGATTCACTCAAGTAGTAGTGAGTGCATCCGCCCTTCCATACTTCGACTTTGTCGATATCGCTTTGTAATTCTTCGTTATAGGCATCCATTACAGATTGCTTGACATCAATCCAATCGACCCCAGCTTCGTCCATGGCCAGCATGAGCCGAACCGCGTATTCCGATTCGGATTCGATCATCGGGATAAGTGAACCTTGATTGGTATTGGGGCCATAAAGCATGAAGAAATTTGGAAATCCGGTAGTGGTAACCCCGTAATACGCCTGCGCACCGTCATGCCAAGCATCGCTTAACTTGATCCCATTGCGGCCCCAGACGGGAATGCGGGCGGCGAATTTGTCCACCACGAAACCGGTGGCAAAAACAATGACATCGATGTCACGCGTCTGCCCATCAACAGTTTCAATTCCATCCGGAACTATGCGAGCGATCGGGTCGGTGACTAATTCGACATTCTCGCGATTAAACGTCGGGTAGTAGTCGTTTGAAAATAAGGGACGCATGCAACCCCAAGGAGTATCGGGTGTGAGTTTGCGGCGCACGTCGGGGTCATTGACCACTTGAATTGCTTCCGCCGCAACCCATTCGGCGGCACCATTGATTTCTGGATTTGAAAATGGTGCGCTCGGCAAAAGAAACATCATGATTCCGTCGTGATATTCCTGAAGGGCTGCTGGGTCGTTTGCAAATGTTTCGAGTTGTTCGGGTGAATAAGGCTCATCTTCTTTGGGAAGCACCCAGTTGGCCGAGCGCTGAAAGACATAAAGCTGTTTAGCAACTTTGGCGATCTCGGGAATACATTGCACGGCACTGGCGGCACTGCCAATTACCGCAACATTGCGGCCTTCAAGTTGAACATTTTCATTCCAGTCCGCAGTATGCATTGCGTGTCCGCGGAATGTTTCGCGTCCTTCGATGTCGGGCATTTTCTTTTCACCGAACATTCCTTGACCGCTAATCACGATGTCGGCCTCAATGGTCTCACCAGTGCTTGTCACTAAGTTCCATACGCCGAGATCATCATTCCAACGGGCTTCACTAATGCCGGTGTTCAGTCGAATATGGGGCCATAGTTCGAGTTCGTCGACGGTGCGTTTGATGTAGGCCAAGATTTCGGGTTGTGTTGCATAGGTGCGCGACCAATGAGGGTTAAGCGCGAACGTAAAGCAGAAAACATGGCTCCATACATCGCAGGCCAATCCGGGATAGCGGTTGCGTTGCCATGTTCCGCCAACTTCTCCGTCTTTTTCGTAAATCGTAAAGTCGGTATAACCGGCTTGGCGTAAGTAGTAGCCCGTGCAAATTCCTGCTGGGCCAGCACCAATAATGGCGACGCGACGTTGACGAACTGCCTTAGTTGTTTCCCCCATAATCCGTCATTCTTATCCCGCTTTTGGTCCTCGGCAATCAAAACGCACTGGAAAAGAACAATGTTCGATATCCGTGCCAAACTTGGCCGACAAAGCGGAGAGGGGATGAAGGGTGAGTAAGCCAACTGTAGTGATAGCCGGACTGGGTGATACCGGGGTCATGATCGCAACTCGCCTTTCGAAAAAATTCAATGTGGTGGCAATCAGCACCCGCACTTCATTGGTGAGTGGTCAGGAACTTGGCACGCGGCTGACTGATCTACCCCGTTGGAAAAAGACCTATCTGATTCCATTGCGACGCTTTAAACGCCTGGATGCTGTTGATGTCGTGCACGGAAAAGTTCGAACCGCCGACCTTGAAAGCAATCAGGTTGTTGTCGACTTGGCCGATGGTGGCGAACGAACGATTTCCTATGACTACCTCATCATCGCAACCGGTGTAGCCAATGGGTTTTGGCGAACCGATGCTGTGCAAGGTGAACGTGACATTCAACTTTCAATTGACGCCGTCACTCAGCAATTAGCCAGTGCGAAAAAAGTTGCCATCGTTGGTGGGGGCGCCACGGGTGTAAGTGTGGCTGACAATCTTGCGCGCACTAAGAAAGTTGAAGTTCATCTATTCCATTCCGGTGATGAGCCACTACCGGAATTTCATCCGCGGGTACGGCGTTGGTGCGTGCGCCAATTAACAACTGATGGCGTCATAGTTCATCCCAATCATCGGGCTGATCTGCCGGAAGGATTTCAAGCCAATTCGTTAACCAGTGATCCAATTAAGTGGAGTACTGGTCAAGAACCATTTACTGCTGATCTTGTTTTATGGGCGGTAGGGAATGTTCGACCGTTTAGTTCATTTCTGCCGAGTGCGGTTTTGGAAGATGACGGGTTTGTTCTAGTGGATGAAAATTTACGTGTTCCGAATCACGCCAATGTGTTTGCGGTTGGCGATGTTGCGGCCAGTGATCCTCTGCGCAGTTCGGCGCGCAACTGGGGTCATCGAGTTGTTGTTGCCAACATCAATGCCGTCGCCAATAACAAATCCGGAAAGTTGCAGAAGTACAAACCGGCGCCGTACCGCTGGGGTTCGATTCTTGGTTTACAACCAGAGGGACTCACGGTTGTGCAACCGAATGGCAAGTATTTCCGCATTCCGCATTGGTTCGCGAAGCCGTTTCTTTTCGGTGTTTTTGTGCAGCGTTCGCTTTATGGCGGGCTGCGGAAAAGCGACCGTTAGCCCTGCAGTTTTCCGACCTTTAAGGTTTCAAGCCACTTTTCCGGCTCGGCTTGGCCTTTATGTTGACCGCGGAAATCATCGCTGGCATTCGTTCCGCACATTCCAATGATGTCGCCTGGTCCAGCAGGATGTCGTTGCACAAAGGTCGTCACGTCGTAAACGTTTTGATCGACAACCGTCCAACAGTCGTTGACGGAATTATGTCGTTGCACTTCGGCAAAAGTAATCACAGCGACGCCATCGCTAATTGGCTTTTCCGCTTCCGCTAAAGGTTCTTTCCAAACAGCCTCAGCACCGGTATGGCCAGCGATATATGTCATGGGAATTAAAGCGAGAGCAAAGACGCCGCAGACGACGCGCAGAACATTTTCAATTTTATTTTGTCGCCATACAAACGTAAGGAAGACAAGTCCCAGCACCAATACCGCTAAGACATAGGAAAGCGTCAGCAATAAATTGCCGGCATCAGCATGTTCTTGGGGATAGCCCACGGCGGCCGAAAGCGAATCGCCGGATGATTTCGCTACAACCAAACTTAAAGTGATGAACACAACAAGGGCCCATAAATAAAGAAGCGATTTTTGCGCCACTTTTGGTTTGATGGCGGCGATGATCAGCCAAATGGCGGCTACGGGCATGGCCACAACAGTGAAATGAACGACCAATGGATGAATGGGAAGTTCATCAAATTGATCCCAAGTTCCCATGGGTAACTGCAAAAAAATTGCGATGGGAATAATGCCGATTAAGGCGATTACGACGAATCGTTTCCATGAAAACGTATTCGATGAAGTTGAATTTTCAGACTGTGTTGTTAAGGGGGATCCGCCGTCAGACATGGGCAGCACACTATCGGCCAAATATTCCGCTGCAACACTAGAGTTAGTGCATGCAAGCAAACGGGCGTTTAGCGAATCTTCGCATTTGGAATCTTGGTGTTGGTGCACTGCACTTAGTTCAAGGGATTGTCATACTTCTTATTAGTTCGGCATTTGCAATTCCGATTGTCGCCACTGTGCAAACTGGTCCTCCGGGCGCCGAAGGTTCGTTATCAGTTTCAAAGACCTTTTTTGAATTCGGATTTGCACCGGTAATTGCGGCGTTTCTTTTCTTGGCCGCCGCTGATCATCTTTTGATGTCACTCGGTCCGGTGAAGGCTTGGTACGAGCGCAACTTGTTGCGCGGAATCAATGTGGCGCGTTGGATCGAATACTCGATCAGCGCGTCGCTAATGATTCTGCTTATTTGTCTCCTGAACGGAATTAACAATCTCTATGCGTTGATTGGGATTTTTGGTGTTAACGCATCCATGATTTTCTTTGGCTATCTGATGGAGCGCGTCAATCAGCAAAAAGAAGATGTTGATTGGTGGCCATTTATTTTGGGTTGTATTGCCGGCATTGTGCCGTGGATCGCCATTCTCATCGGGCTCATCACTTCGGCAACTGATAACACCATGATTAACGGTGTGCCGGCCAATCCCGATGGCGTGCCGGTTTTTGTTTACGGCATCGTCATTTCGCTTTTTGCCCTCTTCAACTGTTTTGCCCTCAATCAATGGTTGCAGTATCGCAAGAAGGGAAAGTTCGCCGACTACCTCTACGGCGAAAAGGTGTACATCGTTTTGAGTTTGGTGGCGAAGAGCGCGCTGGCTTGGCAAATCTACGCCGGCACGCTGGCTAATTAATTGTTGCCGCTAAATCGATATTGATTAATCGTCAGCGTCTTCGGAATCGTCGCTGAAACCGGCTTCGCTTAGGCGTTGTAATAACTGATCGCGGATCGACACTCCCGGCTCGCGCGCTTTGTCGCCCGTGATTCGCCAACCATGCCGACTGGAGTACAACAAGGGAGGCTCTTTCAGACGTCCCTCTCCGTAAGAAGTGATACGTCCAAACACCAGTTGGTGATCGAACATCGTTACTTGTTCGAAAACATCGCAACTAAACCAGGCAATGGAATTAGGTACAACGGGGTTCCCGTCAATGAACTCGATGTATTCGGGTGCCATATAACGAAACTTGCGCCCGGGATAACTGAAGTACTGACCCTCGGCGATCTGATCCGCCGCTAAAAGAGAAACGCAAAACTTTCCACTTTGTTCTATGAGCGGCCAAGTGTCGTGCTTCGGCGAAATTGATGCCATCACGATTGGTTCTTCAAATGAAACTTGAGTAACCCAATGCGATGTATAGGCGCGGGTTACTCCGTCGTGGGTGGCGGCAACAATTTGCACGCCTTTGATCATCTGCCCGAGGCAGCGTTTGATCGATTGTTCAATCACAAAGTGTTAAACGATTTCGCTGATTTGCAGAACGGGAGCGATGGTCGTGTAGTTCGGAAGATCGGCTTGAACTTTTGCGGTTTCGGGATTGGCCATCACGGCGCCCAATGCTTCCATTGATTCGAAAGTGAAATGCACGGCCGCTTCATAAGGGCCATCTACACCCTTGTCGATTTCCGCATTGCTAACGCCCCAAGTGGCCATTGCCAACGGGACATGTGAATTGCGGTAGTAGTCGTGGTCGAAACTTGCGCCTTCGGTCTTCGGATAAAAAACGCTTAGTCGGATCATGTCTCCCCCTCAGAGATAAGTAGCGCAAACAGTAGCCGCCAATCGATTCGTTGTCTTTTCGCAATGCCAGATGTCGTGATCCGAAACTGTTATCGGAGAACGTTATGAGGGCGATGCTGGGGAAGGGTTGGGCCGCCAAAGTTTGCCCTCGTCTACCGCCAGTCCAACCGAAGCAAAAAGTTTTGTGAGTGCATCGCGGGCGAGGAGTATGACAATGCCGAAAAGGACAACGGCCGTTCCTGCGCCAACCCAGGGATTCACCGAAACGGCCAGAAGTTGAACAACAACAAAGGCCACTGCGGATCCGACTCCGAGGATCGTGCGCCAGATGCTGTTCCGACCAAGGTCGGAAACTAAAAGGCCAGCGATAACAAGAGGTTCCAGGATGAATGCATCAAGGCGACTGGCGGCGTCCCAGCCCCACTCGTTACCCCAATAAATAACGGTCCAGGTCACGATGGCGCCAATGAGAAATGAGAATTGAAACTTTTGGCGCGGCGTAAGGATGAATCGCTGGAGAGAAACGAATGCAATCAATCTCGCTGCGATGACGCAAAGGAGGAGAAGCAAAAGTGAATCCCAAAACGCGACCTCAACCAAAAACACTGCCCCGATATATCCAGCGGTGGCCAAACCACGCGCCATACGTAAAGCGAGAACACTGATAACGGCAGCGGCGACTGCAATCCACCACCAATCAGGTTCAATACGGCCGGTGAAATTGCCAACGGGAGTATCGGGCAGGGCATCGGTGAGGGCAAACGGTAAACAAATGGCGCACACCACTGCCGTAATGATGGCGATTTCTGTTGTTGTTTTGCGAATACCTTGCGCGGTTAAGTCGTAGGCAATGAGACCCGGCGTTACAAAAAGTCCGGCAACGAGCACAAGTCCAAATGCATTTGGCAATGTCACTATCGAGTCGGTGATATTAAAAACTGAATGAGCAACGACTGAAACCAGTACGCCCGTGCCATACACCCATGGTTTGGTTAACAAAAACCAGCGCATAACAAAAAGTCGCATAATCAAAAATGTGATGAGAGTAAAGACTCCTACGGAAATCAACAATGACCATTCATGACCCATTATGAGTATGGCGAGATAGCCCGGAGTAAGTGAGCCGCCGGTTACTCGATGCGTGCGGTAGTACTCGATAATGACGACTACAAGTGAAATGACCAAAATGAAACGACTGAGTTCGATTTCAATCATTGGGCTACTCGTTTCGTGCGGTTGGATCCGAATTCATTGCCATCGGCGAGTGAATAGGGTTTAAGGAGTTGCGCTAAGCGCAAAGAAATCGCCGGTTCGATGTTGGCTAATTCGAAGATAGCAATGTTGCTTTTACCGTCAGTTTGCTTCGCCATCCGGCGCAACGCCGACTTACGGGAACGCACATCGATCCAACGGAATGCATGGATATTTTCCTTTGGCCAACCCGCTTTAAGTAAATGATGGCGAATGACGCGATAAAGAGGACCGGCAAGGAAAATCTGATCAAACTCATCGATGCCAAGAAGCCCAGCAAATTCCATACTGCGTAATGGACGATCCCATCGACTGATGATCAGTGCAGATTTTGTCGTATCGGGCGAAAGTCGCGACGATGTTTTTTCAATTGCGGCGCGCGCACTCTCGGGATCGTTAATGGTTCCCAAACTGAGAAACTGAAATCCTTTTCCCTCGAACCCCCATTGATGTGAGATGGGATCGTTGGCAAAAGGTTCAGTGGTCGCCTTCTTCATTCCGGCAATTGCGCTTTCGACGGGAATATTTAATTCGGCACAAACAGCCAGAACGCAGGCAATGTTGTCCGGATGCTGATTGGGGAGTTGATCAAGAATTTCGCGGTTGACATCATCACCCGAAGTTGCGATAAAGCGAGCCCCGTAATTCTCTGCCTGTTGCGAAAGAATTTGAATGAGATCTTGATTGCGATCGGTGGTAATGACCAGTTGAGCGCCTTCTGCGATTCCACTTAACGAGTGAGCGATCTCGGAAAGAGTGATTCCCTCGTCTTCAAGATGATCAGCACGAACGTTGGTGACAATACTTATTTGCGCTTGAATGAAATTTGTCTGTGTTAACCGAATAAGTTCAGGCTTAACGGCCATGCACTCAATCACGAGTGAATCGGAATGATGTTTTTGTGCGCGCCGCACAGTGTTAACAAACTCGAGGACAGTGGGCTGTCCGCTACGTGAAAGAAAATACTGTTCGCCATTGGCGCTGATTTCTTCAGTGACGGTTCCGGTAACTCTTGACCAAGGCTTCTTGCCGTTTTGTTGTAACGCTGAATGCAGTAGTCGAACAGTGGAAGATTTTCCGCGACTTCCGGTCACCATGATGCGCGGTTGGAAACTTTGGAGTGAGTCAATGTGGCGGGAAGTTGTTTTTCGCCACCACAAAAGTAAAAGTGCGAGAGCAACAACGGTGGATGAGCCCAGAATTGGGACAACCCATACGTTCATATGTACCCGCCCTTTTTATTCCGTCAGGGGCAACCTGACCGCTTTCGCAAATTGTACTTGTGTGAGTTCGAGCAAGGGGACTGATCCTCCGACGCTCTCGGCTAAGGCGATTGCATTTTCGAGATCCTTTTGCGCCAGTTTGACGGTGTGATGAAACATGTCAAGTCCCGGTGTGTCATCGGGGAAAGGCTCTGGACCACCGAGATTTAAAGGCACCAGTGCTTGGTCAACAACGGCTGCTTGTTCGATGGCATGACGAATGAGTTTGGGATCAACTCCAGCGCGCACCGCGAATTCCATTGCTTCATGAATCGAAAGCATCCAGGCATATCCAATTGCATTGCGGGCCAGTTTGAGGGCCATGCCGGTACCGAGCGGACCGGCGTAAACAACTTCTTTGGCAAACGTTGAAAGCACAGGGCGAACTTTTTCGACGTCGTCTAATTCGCCGCCCACCAAGAGCAACAGCGTTCCCGCAACTGCACCGGATTCGCCGCCACTAATTCCGGCATCGATAACGTGAACGTTTTTCGAACTCGCTTGCTCGGCTAAATCGCGAATGGTTTCCACTAAGGCCGTCGTATGTACGGCAATGACGGCTCCGTCTTTTGCATTTTGCAAAATACCGTTTGGTCCTAAACGACATCAATTAACTGTGCATCGCTAAACACCGTGATCGAAATGACATCGGCGCCATCGGCCGCATCGGCCGGAGTGGCGGCGGCACGAGCCCCATTAGCAACTCGTCGCGCAACTGACTCTTCATTGAGATCAACAACGGCGACATCAAAACCGGCGGCAATGACATGGTCGGCCATGGGACCGCCCATTTGTCCAAGTCCAATACAAGCGACTTTCATGCGTCACGCTTCTTCGTGGCAATAGCGGTTTCGGAAACGCGCACCAGTTCGCCACTGGATGGATAACCAACGTATGGAATGAGTTGGATAACCACTTCGCGCACTTGCTCTTCCGTCAGCTCACCGGAGTTGAGCGCACAACTGAATTGAAAGCCAAGAACATCGAAGCGGCCTTGTGCTGCCAGCACTCCCATAACCAGTAATCGACGGGAAGGAATTTCTAAACCAGGCCGTGTCCAAACTTCGGCAAAAAGTTGACCCATCATCATGTCGAAGAAATCAGAGGTTCCGGCTTCCATAATGACGGCGTCATCACCGTAAATTTCTTTGTAACGAGCAACGCCACGGGCGATTCGTTCGCTGTCGATATTTGCTTTCTCGGTCATGGAAAGAATCTAGGCGCAAACGAACTGATCGCGCCGAGCAATATGCCCGGCGCGATCGTAAACAACTTTTCGTTATGAATTTTCAGAAAGTTATTGCTTTTTACTGACGACCAAACTGAGGGTGTCGCTTCCCGAACTATTTCCTTTGGTGCCAATTGCTGTGACGTTATATGAAGCGTTTGCCCAACTGCGCGAAATGGTATCGGCACTGGTGAACTCTGATTCAACTTCGAAACCAGCTGACTTCATCTTGTCGGTGTAACTCGACATGGTTGATTTGTAATCGGATACTTCGTAACCGAGTGTGAAGTCGCTGACTCCGTCATAGAACGAACTGTTGAGTGTTCCCGATGGGGTTGGTACAGATGACGGGAAGTTGGATGGAAGTTCGGTTGAGCCACCGACGCTAAATCCCGAACCATCTTTGTTTTTCATGGTGAATGAACCGTCTTTGTTGATATCGACATCAACTTGGCCGCCACCACTTGCTTCAATAATTTTTTCGGCTGTTTTTTCACTTGAACTTCCGCCGCATGCGGCAAGGAAGTAGCCAGCGAAAAGAACGAGTACAACTGCGGCGAACCGCTTAGTGACTTTCATCTCCGCCCCTTTTCATGTCCGAATCTCGGTACATCAATAAGAGTAGTAATTCGCTGAACTCTTGTCCGCCTTCATGTTTAAACCCACTATTGAATTGGATTTAGGCGTTGAACTTTGTCCGTCATCAAAAAGCGCCCGTTGGTACTCTGGTTTTAAGAACTTAGGGCACCCAGTTTTTCTTGGAAGTTTGAAAGACCAGATTTCGATAGCCAAATTCGCGTAAAAGAAAGGAACCACAAGTGCTAGTTGTTGTACTCCTTTTGCTTGTGGTCATTTTCGCCGTCGTTCTTTTTTCGGCACGCCGTACGAAACGTTCCACGGTTGATGAATGGAACGCGATGCGGAGAATTCAGGATCGAATCAAAGACGACGAATGAACTTTTAGTTGTTAGCCGGTTCGGTTTTCTTGGCGCGGTTACGCGGCAGCGCAACGATGGCGATAACGGTTGAGATCACCATAAAGATGGCCAGGCCACGGAACGCCAATTGGCAGGCCGCACCAAAGTCGGCGCGAATTAATTGGAATGCTTGATCGGCCTGTGATCCAAGTTGCGCAAATGCCGCACCGGGTTGACCGCCCGATGAACCATGCATCGAATCGGCAATTGATTTTGCTTGATCAGTTGGAATGCCTAAGCCGGTAAGCGAGGCGACGATTCGATCGGTAAGAGATGTGAACATCACGGTTCCGAGGATGGCAATTCCCAAACTGGCACCAAAGTTTCGTGATGTTTGGGTAACGCCGGTGGCTTCACCGTAATTTTCTTCTGGTACTTGGTTGATTGCATCGGTATTGCAGGAACTAATCAACATGCCAAGACCGAATCCAGCCATCACAATCCATGGCCACTGAATATTTTCGTTAAACGATTCAAGGCGAGCGGACCACGCCCAAAATCCGCCGGCGGAAATCGCGGCTCCCCAAATCGCAGCGCGCCGTGGTGAACCCTTATCCAAAATTCGTCCACCCACCTGCGCGCCTGGAGCGAAGCCGCAGAAAAACGTCAACAGATAAAGACCAGAGTTTGATGTTGACCAGCCCAAACCAATTTGCGCGTACATGGATGCAAAGAAAAAGACAGGGACAAAAGCGGCGGAAGCAAAAAGTAAAACAACATTTTGCGCCGCAAAAACACGATTAGTGAAAAATTCAATTCGGATAAGCGGATCTTTGTGTTTGCGTTCAAACTCGACGAATAGGCCAATCAAAATAACGCCGGCGATGATGCAGGCCAATGTTGGAGTGGAATGCCATCCCCATGTTTGTGCTTGTTGTAAACCTAAGACGGTAAGACCCATACCACCGGCGATGAGAATCGCGCCGATCCAATCAATGGGTGCCGGCGTCCGTTTATTTTCAACTTTGGCAAAGCCGGTGAGGATTAAACCAATGATGGCGATCGGAACATTGATCCAGAAAATTCCGCGCCACGACCATTCGACGATGTATCCGCCGGCAAATGGTCCAACGGCGGTGAGTCCACCAGCAATACCGAAGAAAATTGCAACCGCGCGACCGCGTTGTTGCAATGGAAAAGCCGAAACGATGACGGCCAATGCCGCCGGAAATAGGAATGCCGCGCCGATACCTTGAGCAATGCGGAAACCAACGATCCATTCTTCTGCGATAGATCCTTTTGGTGTTAAGCCGCACATGGCGGAAGAAATAATGAAAAGCAATGTGCCGCTAATGAGCATGGTGCGATGACCAATGACGTCCGCAAGTCGTCCGCCAAGTGCAAACGTGGCAGCTAAGGCGACGAGGTAACCAGTGACAATCCACTGCACACCAGTCCCGGTAAGTCCCAGTTCACTTTGGATATCTGGTGCAGCGATCGAAACGATTGTCATGTCGATCATCGTCATGGCGACGATGAAGATCATGGCAACCAACGTAAGGCGACCCGATTTCATATTTCCTCCTGCCCGTAAGGAGCGATGCTGCAAACTTTATTCACCTTGATTACGGCGTAACCGGAATTCGGATTTTCGGGCTCAACAACGGGATTTTCGTGATTTCTCTTACTTGAAACTGAAATTTTTTTATCTCGATTGTTCAGATTCACGTAAGCAAACCGGTTGAATTGTGTAACGCAGAGGTGACTTTTGGGAAATCAACGTTCCTTATGTTGATGACGTCGAATGGCGACCGTCGCCATAACGAACGACAGCGCGGTCGTTTGACATTGCAAAAAGCATCGACGCGACACGTGGAGGAATCCAGATGGTCAACCTTGTGACCGCGGTTATTAAGCCGCACAAAGTCGAGGAGGTGAAAGACGCGCTCAAGGCAATCGGCATTAACGGCATGACCGTTGATGAGGTGAAAGGTTTCGGACGTCAAGGAGGACATACCGAGACGTATCGCGGCGCGGAATACACCGTTGACTTGCTGCCGAAAGTAAAAATCGAAGTGCTCTGCGACGCCGGTCAAACAGACCTTGTTGTTGACACCATCGTTGAAGCAGCGCGGACTGCAAAAATTGGCGACGGAAAGGTTTGGGTAATCCCAGCCAGCAAAGTCGTCCGAATTCGTACCGGTGAACGCGATGGAGACGCATTATGAAACGTAAAGCAACACTTTCTCTCGTTGGTTTGTTAACGGCGGTCATTGCGTTTTTCGCGATGATGGCCTCGGCATCAGCACAAACTGTTGATGCAGCAGAGACAGACCTTGAAACCGTGGCGGCTACTGCTGACAAAGCGATTCAATCAGGAAACCTTTTGTGGATCGTTATCGGTGCAGCCATGGTTATTTTCATGCAGGCTGGTTTTGCCTTAGTTGAAACCGGTTTTTGTCGTGCCAAACACGCAGCCCACGTAGTGAGCACCAACTTGGCGATTTTCTTTTTGGGCTTTGTTGGCTTTTTCCTTGTCGGCTGGTCGTTCATGTTCGGCGGTTACAGCTACTTATTGCCGGGTTTTGATTACGGTCTCAACCAAGCAGCGGGTGGCGCGTTAATCGGATCAGGCGACTGGGTGTTTCTCTGGCAAGGCGGATGGGCCGGCACTTGGTTTAATGGCGCCAACTTGGCGTACTCCGGCGCTGCGGGCGCATTCTTTTTGTACATGGTTGCGTTCATGGACACGACCGCCACTATTCCCACCGGTTCAATGGCCGAACGTTGGAAGTTCAAGTCGTTCGTCGTTTGGGGACTTTTCTGCGGCGCCATTTACTACCCGCTCTTTGGAGCATGGACATGGGGCGGCGGTTGGCTTGCCAAGTTAGGTAACTCACTTGGTTGGGGTAATGGCTATGTCGACTTTGCTGGTTCGGGCGTTGTGCACGCGGCCGGCGGTGTTGCCGCTTTAGCCGGTGCCATTGTGATCGGTCCTCGTATTGGCAAGTTCGGTAAAGACGGAAAGCCACGTGCGTTACCTGGTCATCACATTCCGATGGCGTTGTTGGGAACATTCATTCTGTTGTTCGGATGGTTCGGCTTTAATGCCGCATCAACCTTTGCATCGAGTGATCCGCAAATCGGTGTCGTTGCCGTGAACACTGCATTGGCTGGTGCCTTCGGTGGTTTCGCATCGATGCTTTGGATTTGGCGTCGCACTGGTAAACCGGATCCGGCCATGATGGCCAACGGCATGTTGGGTGGCTTAGTGATCGTTACCGCACCATGTGCGTTTATTGATCCATGGGTTGCCGCGATCCTCGGCGTTGTCGCTGGTGTCATTGTCATCGAAGCGGTGTTCTTCATTGAACGCAAGATGAAGATTGACGATCCGGTTGGTGCTGTTGCTGTGCACGGTGTTTGTGGAACTCTCGGTGTACTTGCCGTCGGACTTTTAGCGAACGGTAAATACGGAATCGATGCGGGCGGTGCCGGCATTGGTTGGAACGGAACTACGAAACACGTCACTGACGGTGTTGCCGAAGGTGTAACTGGTTTGTTCTATGGCGGTAACGGTGCCGGTCAGTTCCTGGCACAGTTAGCGGGCATCGTTGTTCTTTGGACAGTGATCTTTGGAGTCGCATTTGCCTTCTTCAAGATTCAAAACGCACTGACCAAGGGCGGCATTCGTCCCAGCCAAGAAGAAGAAATCGCAGGTCTTGATATTCCTGAAATGGGTGTCTTGGCGTATCCCGATTTCGCTGGAACACAAGAAGGTCTTGTCACTGCGGATAGGTAGCAGCGGGCAACGTGATTTATGGGGTCGGCCGAGCCTGGTTGGCCGACCCCATAATCCGAATGGAAATGATCAAACACTCGATATTGAAAAAGCGATAGAACAATGACAACGAATACAGCATTAAATGTTTCGACCAAGAAAAAATTCAAACGGGCAGAGTCGGAAGTTGTAATGGCCAAGAAAAATGCAAAAGCGCGATCGGCTGAACAACTGGCCTTCATTGACGAGTGGAACAGTCTGGACAAAATGCGTCGACGTCAGATTCGACGCTTAGTGCGTATTGGCAAAGAACAAGAAAATGTTGCTGATGCCAAACTGGCCGTGCAGTTCGCCGCCTATCAGCGATCCCGTGCTTGGTACTCAAAGTTTTGGCTGTGGTTCGTTCCGCTGGTGATTGCTGGTTTTGTTGCCGGATTGGCCTTGCATCCCATTGTTTTGGGCATGATCGCTGGTGTTGCCGGTAACGCGATTTTGGTTCGCCGCTCCTTTAAGCGAGCCGATTGGGTAAACGAACAACTTCTGGGTTGACGCAGCAAAATTTTGCTCTTCAGCGGGCAGGCGAGTAAATACTCCCAGAGGAAAATTGTCTGGGGGAGCAATGTCAGAACCATTAGTGCTGGTTGAAGCTGAAGGTCCGATTCTTATCGTGACCATTAATCGACCGGAAAAGAAAAACGCGGCGAACGCCGAAGTGCTTTGTCGTCTTTACGATGCATGGGTTCGTTTAGATACCGATGATTCGTTACGCGTGGCAATTCTCACCGGTAAGGGCGACACGTTCTGTGCCGGTATGGATCTGGCCGAGATTGGACGTTTGCGTCAAGGCGTTGTTGACAATGAGTGGCTGCAACGTTTCAAGGATCAACCAGAGGTCATTTTGGGTGGTTGGTTAAAGACGTACCGTCCGACGAAGCCGGTGATTTTGGCGGCGGAAGGTTTCGCTCGTGCTGGTGGAACGGAAATTTTGCAAGGAACTGATATTCGCGTTGCGGGTGAAAGCGCAGTTTTCGGTGTCACCGAAGTGCAACGCGGTTTGTTCCCGATGGCTGGTTCGGCGGTTCGCCTGCGTCGCCAGGTCGGTTACGCCGTTGCGGCGGAAATGTTGTTAGCCGGTGATGATTTGCCGGCGAAACGTGCATGTGAACTTGGCCTTATTAATTACGTTGTACCTGATGGTCAGGCATTAACGAAAGCGAAAGAAATCGCTACCCGAATTGCCAAGAACGGTCCTTTAGCGGTGCAAGGAATTTTGGCCACACTGCGTGAAACCGATGCATTGCCTGAAGACAAGGCATTTGAAATCGAAATGAAGCATGGCCAAAAAGTTATGGCTTCTAATGATGCCGCCGAAGGCCCGCGCGCCTTTTTGGAAAAGCGCGAGCCTAACTTCACTGGCACTTGATTTAACGCGGCGCGCCGTTTTCTAATCCAGCCACGACGGTAGAGATGAGTTCGACAAAGAATTCATCTTTATCGACGCGGTGAAAATGTTGCAGCAAACTTCTTGCGATCGGTGCTTCAAAATCGGCATTGGTGAAAAGTTGTTCGGCTGATGGTTTTGTTGAACCACCGGCTGCCGGCATCGAGTTTTGAATGTCGATCGCAATAAAGAAGTTCACGATCGACCAAAACAAAACGCGATAGGCACGCACGGCTTCGTCGCCTTCGTAGCCCCGTTCCATCATTAACAGCAGGGCTTCATCGGCGGTTTGCGTAACGACACTTTCGATCTGCGGTTTCGCTCCTTCTACAGCCAAAATGCCGGCCGATGTGCGCAATGCCGCCCTTGTTCTTAAGGCCAAATCGATAACGCGTTCGGTCCAAGTGCCCGTGGAACGAGCCGGCGAAACCGAGATCTCAGCGCGAGTCGCCAGGGCCGAGACGAGATCATCGCGATTGCGAAACCATTTGTAGAGGGCCATGGGGGTGACGCCCAATTCCGATGCGACTCTGCGCATGCTGAAGGCGTCCGCCCCATCGACCTCAATAAGTTGTTCAGCGCAATCCAAAATGCGCTCGCGACTTAGTGGCGCTGGCGCGTCATTGGTGGTTGTCATATATATGAACGATTAGCGGGTTGGGCGCGTTCCGATGATGCTGGCTCGTTCCATCACACGGATTTGGGGCCAGTAATCACTGGAGGCGTAATGCTGAACCGCCATGTTGTCCCACATAGCAATTGAATCTTTTTGCCAACGGAAACGAATCTGGTGTTCAACCACGGCTGCTTGGGCGCAAAGACGACGAAGTAATTCGCGACCTTCTTCTTCGGGCATACCGACGAAGCCAGTGGTGAAGTTTCGATTGACGTACAAGCACTTACGGCCGGTTACTGGATGACGCACGACAACGGGATGATGCACAATCGGATACTTCTTGCGAATTTCATCTTCTTGGCCGGGAGGGATTTGGCCACCGAAGGAACGCATGAAGTCATGAATGGCGTCAAGGTTTTCGATTTGTTCTTGAATTTCTGGTTCAAGCGCGTCGTAAGCGGCGGACATGTCACTAAATAAGGTGTCGCCACCGACGGGCGGAATTTGAATGGCATGCAACACTGCTGCCTTGGATGGAATTTCACGCCAAGTCACGTCATGGTGCCAACTGTTTTCGTAACCGGCCACTTCGGCGCTCTTTTCGAAACGAACAAGTTCGGGACTCGACGTATTTGAAGGAATGAACGGATGAAATTCGAGTTCACCAAATCGACGAGCGAATGCAACATGTTGCTCAGATGTGATTGGTTGATTGCGGAAGAAAATGACTTTGTATTCCGCTAATGCTTGTGCCAGTTCGGCAACAACTTCATCAGAAAGTTCTTCGCGCAAATCAAGACCATTGATCTCGGCGCCTAACGTTGAACCAATTTGGTAAACGGTGAAGTTGTTCCAAGACAACTGAGCGAGTCGCTGAGTTTCTTCGGCTAAGTGAGTTGCCGGTCCTGACCATTCGCGAAACAAATCGTCCTTGTAACGCTTGGCCGCTAAACGGGCGACCGGGTCTTGGCCAGCAGGGATGATGTCGGGA
>CAYOHV010000016.1:0-18131 GCA_964403825.1 uncultured Bifidobacterium sp.
AACATGGACGACCACGACATGAACAGAGCCCTCGGAGTAAAGCCTCTAAGCGAAAAATTCATCAAGGGATACAGGGATGCGGGTGGCACTGGCGCTCAACGCGCCGGCGGTTACTGGGTCGGGCTAACAAATCCGAATCGTTTTCCTTTCAAGCGCATTTTTATCCGCCACAGGAAGCCAGCGAAATGAAAACCGAACTTCGCCACTACACAGTTGAACAAATCTGCGAAGGATTCGTCTATAACGAACTCGAAGGCAAAGGCCTCTTCGGTCTTTCGGGGCGATTAACCATCCAACCCGAATATCAACGCAACTACATCTACGCCGACGGCAAACGCGATGTTTTAGTTATTGATTCTCTCCTTAAGGGTTATCCGCTAGGCCTCATCTATTTCACCAAGGTCGATGATGATCATCTTGAAGTACTCGACGGTCAGCAACGAATCACTAGTTTCGGCCGCTTCGTCACTGACAAATTCGCAATTGTCGACGCAAACGGGATGCAGCAATATTTCAACGGTCTTTCGAAGGACCAACAACAAAAAATCCTTTCCGCCGACATTCTCGTCTATGAGTGCAGCGGCACCGAAAGCGAAATCAAACAGTGGTTTAAGACCATCAACATCGCCGGCATCCCGCTCAACAATCAAGAGTTGCTTAATGCCATCTATTCCGGCCCCTTTGTCACTGCAGGAAAAGCCGAATTCAGCAATTCACAAAATTCAAATGTTCAAAAATGGGGTGCATACATCAAAGGTGTCGTGAACCGACAAGAGTTTTGGGAGCGTGCACTTGAATGGGTGAGTAAAGGTCAAATTGATGACTACATGAGTAAGCATCGATACGACACAAATATCTACGAGGTAAAGACCTACTTCAACGCAGTTATCGACTGGATCGCTGGCCTATTCATTTCAGTCGAGAAGCAAATGTGTGGTTTGGAATGGGGCCGTCTCTACGAGGAGTACCACAACAAGCCATACGATCCGAAAAAGTTGGATAAGGAAATTCAGCAGTTGCTCACTGATGAGTGCGTACAAAGCAAAAAGGGAATTTGGGAATACGTGCTTGGTGGCTCACTCGACACTCGCCTTCTCGAGGTTCGCGTCTTTGATAAAGCCACCTCAGAGGCGGTCTACAAAAATCAGACTGAAGAAGCACAAAAGTTAAAAAAATCGAACTGCCCCCTATGTGCCGTCGGCCACGACGCAAATAAAACGAAGATTTGGTTGAAGGACCAAATGGAAGCTGACCACGTAACAGCGTGGAGCAAAGGCGGCTCAACCGACATATCGAACTGTCAGATGCTTTGTACGACCCATAACCGTGCAAAAGGGAATAGTTGAGCGAGTTTCGGCTAACCAAATCCCCCGCCCAACCCCCTGAAAATGACATTTACACCCTCTGACTCTTAGGCTGATGGGGTGACTGAAAAAGAATTTCCACCCGAATGGGCCAAAGCCGCCAGCGCAGAGCTGAAAGGCGCCGACCCTGCTGATCTGATTTGGACCACCCCTGAGGGCATTGAGGTCCGTCCCCTCTATACCGAAGCCGATCTGGCCTCGGTGGAAAACCTCAATTCACTGCCCGGCGCCGCCCCGTTCACCCGCGGAGTGCGCGCCACGATGTACACCAATCGTCCGTGGACGGTTCGTCAATACGCCGGCTTCTCAACCGCTGAAGAATCGAACGCGTTCTACCGTCGCAATTTGGCCGCCGGTCAGATGGGCTTGTCGGTGGCCTTCGATCTCGCCACCCACCGCGGTTACGACAGCGATCATCCCAATGTTGTTGGCGACGTTGGTAAAGCCGGTGTGGCCATCGACTCCGTTGAAGATATGAAGATCCTCTTCGACGGCATTCCGCTCGATCAAATGAGTGTGTCGATGACGATGAACGGCGCGGTCATCCCCGTGTTGGCCATGTTCATTGTTGCTGGTGAAGAACAAGGTGTTGATCGTTCGAAACTTGCAGGCACCATTCAAAACGACATTCTTAAAGAATTCATGGTGCGCAACACCTATATCTATCCGCCCGAGCCTTCAATGCGCATCGTGGCCGACATCATTGAATACACGGCGAAAGAAATGCCGAAGTTCAACTCCATTTCTATTTCCGGCTATCACATGCAAGAAGCCGGAGCCACCGCCGTTCAAGAATTGGCCTTCACCATTGCTGACGGTGCTGAATATGTGCGTGCAGCGTTAGCCAAGGGCCTCGATGTTGATGCTTTTGCCGGTCGTCTTTCATTCTTTTTCGCTATCGGCATGAACTTCTTCATGGAAGTTGCCAAGTTGCGCGCCGCTCGCATTCTTTGGCATCGCGTGATGAGCGAATTCAATCCGAAAAAGCCTGCATCACTTATGTTGCGTACGCATTGTCAAACTTCTGGTGTTTCACTCACCGAACAAGACCCGTATAACAACGTGGTGCGCACCACCATCGAAGCGATGGCAGCGGTGTTAGGTGGAACACAAAGTCTGCACACCAACTCATTCGATGAAGCGCTTGGATTGCCCACCGATTTCAGCGCTCGTATTGCCCGCAATACGCAGTTGATCATCGCCGAAGAATCCGGTGTCACCAGCACCGTTGATCCGCTTGGTGGTTCGTACTACGTCGAATCGCTCACACAAGCGTTGGTGGATGAAGCCTGGGCGCTCATTCAAGAAGTGGAATCGCTCGGCGGCATGACCAAAGCCGTTGAATCGGGTATGCCGAAGTTGCGTATTGAAGAATCGGCCGCTCGCAAACAAGCACGCATCGATCGTCGTGAAGACATTGTGGTGGGCGTCAACAAATACGTTCCCGACAATGTCGAAATGGTTGATGTTCTCAATATCGATAACACCAAGGTGCGCGAAGAGCAGTTGTCGAAGTTGGCCAAAGTGCGTGCCAACCGTGACGACAAAGCCTGTGCAGCTGCCCTCGGTGCGCTGCAAGAAGGCGCAGCCAGTGGCGGCAACTTGCTGGAATTGGCCGTTGCAGCAGCTCGTGCCCGCGCCACTCTCGGTGAGATTTCCGATGCGATGGAAGCAGTATTCGGCCGTCATAAGGCAGAAATCCGTACCATTGCTGGTGTGTACGGCAAGGCCTATGAAGGTGATGAAGATTTCGCTGCACTGCAAAGTGAAATCGAACAATTCGCAAAAGCGGAAGGTCGCCGACCGCGCATGTTGGTAGTGAAGATGGGTCAAGACGGTCACGACCGTGGCGCCAAAGTCATCGCTACTGCATTTGCTGATCTTGGTTTCGATGTTGATATGGGACCGTTGTTCCAAACTCCCGCAGAAGCCGCGCGTGACGCCGTTGAAAACGATGTGCATGTTGTTGGTGTTTCATCACAAGCAGCCGGTCATAAAACTCTCGTACCGATGTTGTTAGAAGAGTTGAAAAAGGCCGGTGCGGAAAATGTTCTCGTGGTGTGTGGTGGTGTTATTCCTCCGCAGGATTACGACGAACTCACCGCTGCTGGTGTGGCCGCCATCTTCGGACCGGGCACCAACATCCCCACTGCTGCCCGCAAAGTTTTGGCACTCATTTCCGAGAAACGCTAAATCGTGAGCGATGATGCCGCTTCCTTAGCCGCAGGGCTAGTTAACGGCGAACGACGCGCTTTGGCGCGGGCCATCACCTTGGCCGAATCAACGCGCGCTGATCATCGTCAAACAGCCGAAGAAATTTTGGAATCGGTCTTAGCCAAAACGGGTTCATCAATTCGTATTGGCATTTCTGGTCCGCCCGGTGTTGGTAAATCAACATTCATCGAAGCGTTTGGTAACACCATCATTAACGCCGGACATCGTTTAGCGGTCTTAGCGGTTGATCCATCATCACGTCGCTCGGGTGGTTCCATCCTCGGCGATAAAACGCGCATGATTGATTTAGTGAATCGACCCGAAGCATTTGTGCGCCCCACTCCCGGTGGCACACAACTTGGTGGTGTGGCTCGTCGCACTCGCGAAGCAATGTTGTTATGCGAAGCGGCGGGATTCGATGTGGTCATCGTCGAAACAATTGGTGTGGGACAAAGTGAAGTGGCCGTGGCCGATATGGTCGACATCTTCACGTTGCTTGTCTCCCCCGGTGGCGGCGATGAATTACAAGGCATTAAGCGCGGCATTATGGAATTGGCCGATTTAGTGGTGGTCAATAAGGCCGATGGCGATTTAGCGGCCGCTGCGGGCCGTACACGGGCCGATTACGCCAACGCAGTGCATCTTTTACGCCCCAAATGGGATGCCTGGGCCACCGAGGTTTTGGCCTGTTCGGCCCTTGTGGGCGATGGCATTAGCGAGATATGGCACGAGGTCGAAAAGTTCATGGCCGCTGTGACCGCATCGGGCGAACTGGCCACGAGTCGTGCCGATCAAGCAACGGCGTGGATGTGGTCGGAAATTGGCGACACCTTGATGGATCGTTTCCGTGCCGATGCGTCGATTGCCAACATGATTCACCAAACCGAAGCGAAAGTTTCCAACGGTGAAATGGCACCCACCAAAGCAGCCCGTGTGCTTTTGGATGCCTTTACCGAAAATCGTTAGCGCAGTTCGCCGCCGAGATCGACGATGCCGTACACCGGATGATCTGAGGCGCGCACCCAAAATGTTGTGATGTCTTCTTCATGCGAAAGACGTTCACCGCGGTCATAGGTGGTGATACCAACTTTGTACGCCGCCGGCGCTAAGCGCAGTTCGTCAATGACATAGTCGAACGATCCGGTGGCCGCACCCAATTGCGCATCAGGAATGTGTTGTTGAGTAATGGTGGCCACATGCTGACGATTTTCCAATGAGAACTGCACCGAAATCATCGGCTCAGCAATGGCGCGACTACTGCGCCAGTGGAAACGCATAGTGAGCGGATGTCCGGGTTGACCGAACGACACTTCCCGACCGTTGTTATCTAAAAGTTCAATGCGTTCAATCACGAATTCGTCGGTGGGTACATAAATTTCCACCGCTTCGGCCACGCGATCTTCTTTTTGGTTCACCGCATCGAGATACAAACCGCAAACTTCTAATGGTTCACCGGTAGCTTGCACCACGCCATGATCCATCCATGTCACGGTGTCGCACATTGTGCCCACCAAATTCAAACTATGTGTTACCAACACAATGGTGACACCATCAGCGCGCATAGACGCGAGATGATCGAAACAGCGGCGTTGGAACTCTTCGTCACCAACGGCAACAACTTCATCGACTAACAAAATGCGGGGCTCAACATGTACGGCCACCGAAAAGCCGAGACGCACAAACATGCCGCTCGAATAATGCTTCACGGGGCTATCAATAAAACGAGCAAGACCAGAGAAATCAACGATGTTGTCGAAAAGACGTTCGGTTTCTTTGCGACCTAAGCCCAAAATCGACGCATTTAAAAAGACGTTTTCCCGTCCCGTTAAATCGGGATGGAAACCGGCGCCTAATTCCAATAATGCCGAGATACGACCGGCTGAGCGCGCCGTTCCTGAAGTTGGCCGATAGATACCGGCCATCACACGCAACAACGTGGACTTACCGCAACCGTTATGGCCGATTAAGCCATACATCGAACCTTCATCAACCGAAACTGAAACATCGCGTAACGCCCAAAATTCTTCGTAGCGTTTGCGGCCTCGTTTCGTGGCCAGTTCTTTTACGCTTCCCGGACGGTCTTGATAAAGACGGAACCGCTTGGAGACGTTTTCAACATCGATCGCAGCCATCACAACTCCTCGGTGATGTTGCGGGCTTTACGCAAGAACAACTTCCAGCCTGCGAAAAACACCAGTAACGATCCAATAACCACAGTGATGAGCGTCCACAGCGTGGGCCACTGCAATGTGTAGAAGGCATCACGTGAGATCAACACAAACCGATAAACCGGATTGAACGACATGATCTTTTGCAAAGGCAATCCCCACGCTTCGGTGGGCACCAATGAGATTGGGTAAATGATGGGTGTGGCATAAAACAACAAGTTCATGCCAATACCAACGAGATAACCAACATCGCGGTAGTACACGTTGTACACGCTCAACGCCATACCGATGCCAACGGCGAACATGCCGGTGAACACCAAAATGACGGGGAACAAAAGGAATGTCCAACCGACATTGCCAATCAAGATCATGATGATGGCCAATAAGCCACCTTCGATGAAGGCCTGCAATGCAACAGTGGCAGTAGTGGCAATCACCGGACATTCCGGCGGGAAGTACACCTTGTTCATTAGGTGACCTGAATTTTTCAGCGAATCGATGGCACCTTGCACCGTTCCGTTGAAGTAGTTCCAAACATAAAGACCGGAAAACAAATAAAGCCCGTACACCTTGGGGCTAGCAAAAAAGCGAATGTTGTCGTTGCCCATGGCCGGTGGATCGCCCTTTAAAAAGACGCCGAACACCACGGTGTAAATGAACAACATGGAAAGAGGGTTGATGAGCGACCACAGCCAACCCAGCAAACTCTTTTTGTAACGAACTTTGAGTTCTCGCTGGGCAAGGTTGTAGGTGAGATTCCGGTATGCCCAAATCTCATTACTTCGTCGATAAATCGTCCCTACAGCGGCCGAACCCGGAAAACGCACACCACGACGGTAGCAGCGCTTTGCCGTTGTCTCTGTCATGCAGTTCCTGCCAATTACAACTCGATGGGGTCTTGTTCAATGGCGGTGATGAGATTGCCAATTGAACCATCGGCGATTTGGCGTTGACGACGCTGCAAGCCGATTCCCATCACGATGGCCGCGGCGATACAACCAACTAAAAAGCCCAAATCGACGCGCAATTCCAAATCGGAAATCGGAATCATGACCGCAACCGCGATGATGAGGCCCACTCCCCAACTCACTGCGGTTAATCGATGCGCGCCTAATGCCATCAATGCTTGGGCCAATGTGAGCGCAAAAATAAATGCGCCGCTGCCCGCAGTAAGAAGCGCGAGTCCACCGGCACCCATAGTGAAATCGTTAAACAGTTTTTCGCCGACCGGTACGCCAACAAAGAATGCACCTACGGCACCAACAACACCGATGACTGTCACCACCGTTAACAGTCGCGTCATGCCGCGACGAAATTCATCATGACGACCTGATCCCGCTAAGCCAGCCAACTTCGGCAACAACGTTCCTTGTACTGATTGATAGGCCAACACCGGAACGCGAGCAATAAAGAATGCCGAAGCAAAACCAGCAACAATTTCGGTTTCGCTATCGCCGCCCAAAATGTTGATACCTAAAAGTGGTGAATAGGCAAGAGCCTGCATGAACACCGATGCCGCTAACAACCAACCGATATTGACGCTTAATTCAGAAACCGGTGCCGGAGGACCGGGCTGCAACAACTTGCGTTGCGAACGCAATGCAATGGGTAAGGCCAACAACGGTGATACGGCGATGCACATGCCAATCCAACCGGGCGTTGAAACACCGATCACGACAAGTGCGATAACTAAAACAAGGCGCAGAACAGCATCAAGACCAATGAGTTCGCCATAAGGACGGAATCGTCCTTCACCGGCTAACACACCACGGGATAAATGTGCGGCCAAAAAGCCAATGAGGCTGGCAGCGAGTGCGACCGAAAGGAAGGTGTAGCCGTTAAAGAGGTGTTCGCCGAGAACACCGGAAAGCGCCAAGGTGGCGATGATTAAAACAACCGTGATGGCGCCACCAATTTGGGCCGCCCGCGCAACAACCGGTCGACCACCTTGTTGTTGCACTCGTCGATGGGCAAGGGCTCGTCCCACTTCTTGTTCAAGGGGAAGAAAGAAACCCGGACCAATAACAAACACCACCGCCCAAAAAGCAGAGAAGGCGGCTTTGGCATCGCCATCGAGGGCGTTCAATGCGATAACAACAAAGATGTAACCGCAAAGGGCAGCCACAACGAGGCCAGCACCAACAACACCGGTGCCTTCAGGTACTGCCGCTTTTGCGGTGGTCACCACTGATGCGATTTTCCGCTTCATTGCACCTCACGGTCTTTGCGCCCACAACAATCTAGTAGTCGGCCCCCATTTATCGGGGACAAGCCGATCACCGCATTTTCGGGCGTTTTTGCCTCGTTAGGAGGCGGATTCGGCCAGTCGATTCACATAATCGCGCAGTCGCGTTTTGAACTCTTTCGTTGAGTAGTACTGGGCATCACGAGCCGCATTTTCACCAAGTTGTTTCATGCGCTGCGGATCGTTGATGACGGCCGCGGTGATGGAAGTCAATTCTTCGCGTGAAGAAAATAAAAACCCGCTCACTCCGTTGCGCACAATGTCGGGCTGTCCACCGGAGGCCACCACAATAGGAACACAGCCGGCTGACATTGCTTCAACCGTGGTGATACCAAAATGTTCAGCACTAATCGGGTCTTTTTCTAAACGCAGACCTAAACCAGTGGCATGCCAATACACCGAAGCGTGTGTATATAACGACGCAACTTCAGCGCCGGTTGCATTGATATGAAAATGCACCGGCAAACCTGCGGCCAAGGCTTTAACTTCATTGAGATAGGGCTCATCTTTGGGTGAACAACCACCGGCAAGATGCAATTCCCATCCTTCGGCCGCACCACTTTCGTGCAATTGCTTAAAAGCGGCAACGAGTTCATGTTGCATCTTGGCGTGACCGCGTCCCGGTGGAAAGAAACGCCCCACCGACACGATTGTTTTTGTTTTCTCACCGGCTGGATACATCGTGACGGGCGGTTCGAGAATTTCGCTCTCCACTTCCCACCACTTTTCAATCCAACCTTGAGTGAACTTCGAATTGGCCAACACCATTTGATAGGTGTCGAGCCAATGATGATCGGGGCTCGGCAACCAATGCATGGAAATGTTGGTGAGCGGCACGCCCAATGGTTGTTTACCTAAAAAGGCAGCCACTAACGGAACACCGAGTTTGCGATGATCGCCGTTATCTAAATACTCATGTGGTTCTGATGCTTCGCTTTCAATTTCCACTATTGATGTGGAATCGGTAAGCAGAACTTTTCGCTTCAGCGGCAGAATCACTTCAAACTTGCTTCGTGACGGCATGAGCACAAATTCATCAACGCATTTGCCGTTCACCACAATGCGCACATTGCGCTCTTTGCGACCTAAAACGAAATGGCCGAATGCCAGTGTTAGCTCCCCTGGCTTTTGCACTTCTAAAACACCGTTGCCATTAGTCCAGCGATATTGGCAGAACCGGTTGGATTCGGCGTCGTGAAATCCATTCACACACGTGATCGCACCATGACCACGCGTAAGGCGCGGCCCCACCGCATCCAATGTGCGCGTGCCAAACGATTTTGTGAATTTCCGGTCAGGAAAATGCACCACATACATACCAAGCGGTGCTCGATTCACATCATGACTAGTGAACGAAGCATTAATGAACAAGTCATAAGAACGCGAGGCTTCAGCCGCCGATTCTTTTTCGCCCAATTCATGAATGCTCACCCGTGTGAGATCTAAATGCAGACGCTCGGAGAGAAATTCACGGTCAATGGGGGCCGGCCCAATGATGGAAACCTCATGCTCATCGGAAAGCGCCTCGGCAATACCGCCGGCAAAACGCTCGCCACCGCCAGTGGTCTGCCAGAAACGATCAAAAACGCCGATTTTCATCGCTGCACCATGCGTCCTACTAATACGTCATCGGACACAAGTTGCCGCTTTCGTAATGAACGGCGAGTGCGCAACATTGACGGTACGAGTTTGAGAAAACCGAGGAATGATTTCACCCGACGGCGTGTGATGGTGGTGTTCGGGCGTCGGCGATGCACTAACGCAGAAACAACATCACGACGGAAATACGACGCGGTTGTGAGTACATATCGAACCACCTCTTTGCGCACCATCGGCGACGGCGCATTTTTCAAAATCATCAAAAGTCGATTGCGTTCTACGTAATAAGAGAAAAACGCCGATCCGGCATTGCTAGTGGCGGCATGTTTATGACGCAGCACCGAGGTGGGCACATAGCGGTACGTCCAACCCCGTGCTTGACCTCGCCAGGAAAGATCGGTGTCTTCGTAATAGAGAAAGAATCGTTCATCGAACAGGCCCACATCATCGAGATAGGCCGGTCGGAACAGCACCGATCCCCCACACCAGGCGAAAACATCTTGGGGCGTTTCAAACTGTCCGTCATCGCGTTGCAAAAAGCCACGATCGGCTCCCGCCCCGTCAGAGAAAACAATGGAGCCGGTGTTGTTGATGACATCAACGGTTTTGCCACTAACTGGAAACGAACAATAGGTATCAGCGGAAGTCACGATGAAGGAATGGGTCTGCCCATTCACGGTTACCTCAACCGGAATAGTGGAAGGTCCGCGCAATGTGAATTCGATAACGCCATCGGCTTGGGCATTATCGAAAGGCACTCGCACCGTTGCTTGCGGCGCTAACCATTCAAACAACACATCACCATCGGGTTCACGCCCATATGCGCCTTCACCGCCCTGAACGGTGGACCACACATCAACGCCGTCACGCACAACGCCGCGCAACTGCACACCTAATTGGCGCGTATCCGAACCTGGTGGGTTGAAGAGGGGCGACGAAACATTCACTTCCACAAAGTGCGGTTCAAACACCATCTTCGATGAAACCGCGCCCAGTTTCGCTTCGCTCTCTAACTCGCGAACCAAAGGCAACAGCCAGCCCGGTTCAACAAAGGCATCGTTGTTAACGAGACCCACATAATCGATATCGTCCCGATCGCCCATTGCATAGTTATTGGCGGGAAATCCTTCGTTTTTCTCCACTCGCAAAACGCGCACGGTTGACCCGGGCTTTTGCAAAGTGGCGGCCACGTGATCGGTGGAGCCGTTGTCCACCACCACAATGGTGACGGTTAATTCAAGATCATCAGCGCGGGTTTCAAGTTTCTGTAAATGCTCCACGCAACGAAGCGTCATATCGCCACCGTTGTAATTGAGCACCACCAATCTCACACGTCGTTTTTGGGGTGCTGGTGGCGTAGAACTCACTCCTTGAGCATAGGCGGCGATGCTTTGTTGCTTTCGGCAAGTTCGGCTTAAAGAGCGCCAATATCGCGCAGTAATTGCGCAAGTGGAATACGAAAATCATCCATCGGTGGCAGACCTAATGCCCGCATGGCTGCATTATCGAGCACCGAGTTTGCCGGGCGCGGTGCAGGGCGCGGTGGTTGCAATTGATCGGTTGTAATAGGTGTCACACGATCTGGGTCGGCACCAATCTGACGTAAAACCTCACAGGCGAACTCATACCAACTCACTGCGCCTGAATTGGTGACATGAAAAATTCCAGTTGCATTCAGTTCGACAAGTTCAACAATGCGGGCTGCGAGATCACGAGCAAATGTTGGACATCCTCGTTGATCATCAACGAAGGAAAGCCCTTCGAGTTCTTTTTCCAATCGCAAAATGGTCTTCACCATGTTGTTGCCATGCGCGCCGCATACCCATGCCGTGCGCGCCACCATGTCGACAGCCCGCGCATGTTGTTCGCCCGCCAATTTGGAACGTCCATATACCGATTGCGGATTGGTGCGATCGGATTCAACGTACGCACCGTCTTTTGTTCCGTCGAAAACATAATCAGTGGAGATATAACAAATACGCGCTCCACATTCTTCGGCCGCTTCCACCAGATACTGCATGCTGTTGGCGTTAACCGCCATTGCTTTCTCTGGATCGGATTCGCATAAATCAACTGCCGTCCATGCCGCCGCATGCACGATGTACTGCGGTTGCAGATCGTGCACCAGCGAAAGCACAGCCTCGCGATCTTCAACGGGCAATTGTTGATGATCAACACCGGTCACGTCGTAATTACGGGCGGCGAAAATTGGAACGAGTTCACTACCTACTTGGCCACCAGATCCGGTGACGAGAACGCGCTTGGTCACGGCTTTAGCGGTTCCCACCAGCTGCGCTGCTGGCGATACCAATCAACTGTTTCGGCCAGCGCTTCATCTAACGAACGTGACGGCGTCCAACCCAAGGCTTTGGCTTTTGAACAATCGATGGAATAACGACGATCGTGACCGAGACGATCTTGCACATAATCGATTCGCTCTTCACCAACGCCTAAAAGGGAAAGGATTTTCTCGGTGAGTTCACGGTTCGTGGTTTCATTACCGCCACCGATGTTGTAAATCTCGCCGATCTTGCCCTTACGCAACACCACATCAACGCCAGCACAGTTATCCATGACATAAATCCAGTCACGGATGTTGAGACCATCACCATAAAGAGGCACGTTTTTGCCGTCTAAAAGATTGGTGACAAAAAGCGGAATGACTTTCTCTGGGAATTGATACGGACCAAAGTTATTTGATGAACGAGTAACTAATACCGGCACGCCATACGTTTCGGCATACGACAGTGCAATTAAATCGCTACCTGCTTTTGATGACGAATAGGGGCTGCGCGGTTCTAAACGATCGGTTTCGGTAAAAGATCCTTCTTCGATGGATCCGTACACTTCGTCAGTTGAAATATGTAAGAACCGTTCAACACCAACTTGGCGCGCTACATCACACATCACATTGGTGCCGCCGCAATTCGTGCGAATAAAGGTGTCGGGATCGACAATGGAACGATCCACATGACTTTCAGCGGCGAAATGAACAACCACATCGTGACCATGCATCGCCGCTAACACTGCATCGCGATCGCAAATGTCGCCTTTAATAAATGAAAAGCGCGGATTGGATGCAACATCATCGAGGCTCGACAAATTTCCGGCATAGGTAAGCGCATCAAAGACCGTTACCGAATCGTCAGAGGTAGAAAGCACATGACGCACATAGTTCGAACCAATAAATCCGGCGCCGCCGGTCACCAGCATCTTCATCGCGTTTCACTCACCTTTACTGCTCAAGACCGAAGTTGCCAATGGGGTTGCCATTGCGGCTCAATGGCGGCGCGCATCGGATTGTTTTGATCGCGGGCGGAAAGAATGGGATCAACCACTCCCCAATCGGCGCCAACGGCCGGATCATTCCATGCAACGCCGAGTTCATCAGCGGGGTTGTAATAGCCATCCACTAAATACGTGATGGTCATATCGGTAAGAGCAGCAAAGCCGTGGGCCACACCTGGTGGAATGAACACACCACGATGACTATGCGTGCCATCACTTTGGCGGCCAAGGTCGATCCATTGAGTGGCGCCGTCAGTAGGCGAACCGGTGCGAAGGTCATGCAACACAACACGGGCCGTACCGAATGGCACGTACCAGTAATCGGCTTGATGCAAGTGATAGTGCAATCCAACAACGGCACCGGCTTGGCGGTCGCCGCGATTGCCTTGAATCATTTCGCGTCCCTGCGGAAACCATTCGCGACGATAGGTCTCAACGAAAAAGCCGCGTTCGTCGCCATGAATTTGGGGGTCGACGATGTAGACACCTGCAATGAGATCTGACTCAGTCACCGTAGCCACAGCGTTACTTCCCCGTTTCTCTCCGGTTAGTCAGCATAGGCGACCCCACCATTGAGATTGGGCTGTTATCAGCCGTCGAAACAGCCCAATTCGGTGCGGGTACTGGGCGATGCCGAATCAATCGCTCGTAAACAAAGCCTTTGTGGACCGTCGCCCACTCTCGGCAAGATCACCAAAAAGCCACGATCGGCGCCGGTTCCGAAGAAGGCACCAACATCGGGACGGTAACGATTGGCGGTGAGTTGGCGAACTTGTCCGTTCAGATCCATCTCGATCTGAATTGGCGCGTCGGTGTCGAGGTCGGTGGCCCAACCGGTTGCGAAGACCAATCCAAATCCGCTGCCAAACCAATCAACAAATCCCATCGGCGCGAATGCATTCGTGCCCGGAGCAACAACGTTGAGTGTGCGACAACCAATTTGTGAATTAACACCAGCGCCGGCGTTGATGGCCGTGACACAAACTTGGCGACGACCAGGTTGCGCGGGAACAGTGAACGAAAAGCCGCGGTTAGAACCAGCGCCCGGAATGACCGCGCCAACGTCGGGGCGTGATGTGTTGGCGACTGTTTGGGCAACTTGCACACCATCAATGGAAATGTTCAGCGTGTTGGATTGCGCCGAATCAGGATCGACCACCCATCCGCTCATCGAAACTGAATTCGCGGTTGCCGTTGCGGTATCAATAAATCCAATCGGCGATGCATTTTGCACATTCACTTGGCGACAACCGATTAACGAGTTAGAGCCGGGCCCTTGATTGATGCCAAACACACAGACATTGCGCAAACCAGCTGCAGCCGGGAAGGTGAAATTAAATCCGCGGTTTGAGCCGAAAATATTTCCAAAGACAGCACCAACATCGGGACGTGATTGGTTGGCATCGGCGCCACCCACAATTTGTCCGTCAATATAAATATGTAAGAAGTTCGGCGTTTGTGAATCGGGATCGATTGACCAACCCGATGCCGACACTGTTCCCAAACCACCGGTTACCGAATCGACATAACCAAACGGACCGCCACCGGCATTGTTGCCCGCCATACCGGCTAAGGCGCCTTCGCTGCAGCAGAACACATTCACATCACTGCGCCACGGAATACCGGGAACGGTTTCAACACTGGTGTATTGCCAGAACGTCCAGTTCGCCCAACCGCGCACAACCGTGGGAAGACGCAGCGGATTAAACGTGTCGCAGAACATCGAACCTAATTGCGTCTGACAGGTGTAATCCGCCACCCAAAGTCGACCGTTACTTGTGATGTCGGCCGGCAATCCTTGCGGAATGTATTTATTGATATAGCCGTTGCCGGTGTAAATGACGGGATAGCGACCGGTTAAACGAAATACTTCGTTGTTAAATCGGCGAACCCATTCGATCATGAAGCCACCGATATAACGCTGAATACCGATATCCGTGGAGTAATACGCAACGCCGTTGCGATCAACCATCGGTTCTTCTAAATCAAGCATTGGCGGAAGATCGATTGGACCGGTTGATGTGCCGGCACGCGCCACAAAGAAACGTGCTTGTGCTTCGGCTGACGAAAGATCATCTGAGAGACGGGCGTAGTGATAGGCGCCGCGATAAAGCCCAGCAGCACCGGCGCCGTTCCAATCCTGTGCGTAACAAGGATTGTTGTACGACGTATTTTCCGTGGCCTTCACATAGGCAAAGCGATGACCGGCAGCGGCGACTTGGTTCCAATCAATAGGAACACCGCAGTTCAAAATGGTGGAGCCGGGATGTTGCCAACTCGAGACATCAACGCCGCGCACCCATGCTCCGGCCGGCAATGTGGTGGCCAACAACGTTCCAACAATGGCGAGGATCACGAAAGCGCGCGCCACAATTCGGGGTCGCTTCGCACTGCGCGTCAAAGTTTCGCCATTTCCGTCCATTGATCTAACGCTAAACCACGCCCTTACCGAAAGAAAAGTCACCCTCTCAAAGAATTGGCAAAATTTCCGCAAATTTGTTCAAAAAATACGTACTACGGAAAGTTCAGTTGCCGTTTAGCGTTGGGAAATAACGATAACCGAGTGATCTCCCACCATTAAATGATGAGACTCTTCGTCGACTCCGGTGACTTTCACTTCTTTGCCAATAAGTGAACCGGTTAGCGATCGAACATTTGTAATTGATGATTCTTCCAACACGATCGAATTTGTAATCGTCGAATCGGAAATTTCACATTCAAAATAAATCGACGTAAACGGACCGATATGTGAGTTTTCAATCACTGAATTGCGGCCCACAATGCACGGACCTTCCAAGGTGGAATTGCGCACCGTCGCGCCTTCTTCCACCACCACGATGCCGCTCATCTTTGTGGCCGCATCAACGGAACCTTCAATAGTGGTTTCCAACATTTCGAGCACTAAACGATTGCCCTCTAAGAGCGGTTCGAGTTTGCCGGTGTCTTTCCACCAACCGTCCAAAATTTCATGACGGACGCGGTGGCCATTATCGATTAACCATTGAATGGCATCGGTGATTTCTAATTCACCACGCGGTGATGGTTCGATAGCGCGCACCGCGGTGTGAATCGTTTTGTCAAACAAATACACGCCCACGAGCGCTAAATCAGATTTGGGATTTTCCGGTTTCTCGACGAGTTCTTCAACATCACCACTGTCACCGATGACCGCAACACCGAATCGTTGCGGATCCGGAACGCGGGCTAAAAGAATTTGTGCGGCGGCGCGTTGCGCTGAGGTGGCATCGGCTTCGAACTGTTGAACGAATTCAGCAATTCCTTGACGTAACAAGTTGTCACCGAGATACATCACGAAATCGTCATCGCCGAGGAAATCTTTGGCGATCAACACACAATGTGCGAGCCCCAAGGGCGCGTCCTGCGGGATATAGGTGACTTTGGCGCCGAACTGACTGCCATCGCCTACCGCAGCGCGAATTTCCGGGCCGGTCTCACCGGTGATGATGCCGATTTCGGTGATACCCGCTTCGACCATGTCCTCAATGCCGAAATACAAAATGGGCTTATTCGCCACCGGCACCAATTGTTTGGCGCTGGTATGCGTGATCGGGCGCAGACGAGTGCCTGCGCCTCCAGAAAGAATGAGCCCCTTCATGGGTTCTTGTTTATCAGTGCAGATTCAATTGCGCCGAATCCCCTAGAGAGTGGCGCACCAAACGAGGCGATTCGCACCGGAAGTTCCGGCGGCGTTCACAAAGTGAATGCAGACATTGGTGGGCGAGGCCGGCAACGTCACAGTTGCGTTAAAGCCACGGTTCGGTCCGAATTGTGGGTAGACCCAACCAACATCAGGACGTGATGCATTTGCCGAAACGACGGTGCGTTGCGGTTGGAAGAACGAACCGACATTGACATGCACTTCAACCGGAGACTCGCTATCGGGATCGAACGTCCAACCCCAGAACGTGGCTTGATTGCCGTTGCGCACTGCGCCGTCAACAAAACCAATTGGTGAGCCCGTCAAAATATTGACGCTGCGACAACCCATAGGCGCATTTCCACCCGGACCGATATTGCGCGCCGTGACACAAACTTGCACCGGACTATTTCCTGTCACGGGTAAATCAACGGCGAAGCCGCGGTTGTTACCAAAGAGTGGGAAGACACCACCGACATCGGGACGTGATCCATTCGCCGTCACGTTATGCACCACTCCATTGATGGACACATCAAGTCCAACTGCCGATGCCGAATCGGGATCCGCCGCCCATCCAGCGACATACACGCGTCCTGGTTGCGCCGCGCGTACAACATCAACCATGCCAACGGGGTTGCCGGTCATTAATGAAAGTTGTCGACAACCAAGTGTTGTATCGCCTGGCCCGCCACCAACATTTTCGGCAACAACACAAATCTGTAACGGTCCACCTTCAACATTTAATTCGGTTGAGAAACCAGTCATTGAAGTTGGAATGTAAGGATTGAAGAACTGCACGTCGGGGCGTGACACGTTGGCGGTGATTCGTTCAGTGCGCGAATTCACTTGCACACGAATGGGCGGAGCACCAGAGCCGTCGTAATCAAATGCCCAACCAGAAACTTGAATTCGACCTAAACCGGTTTGGCGAATGTTGTCTAAAAAGCCAATCGGCGACACTGCGCCACACATGCCACGGCGTGTGGTGAGATCGCACATATTGGCCGCACGCGTCCACGTTAATGATGTGCGCGCATTTGAACGCACGGGTTTCGATGCGGTGATGCCAATGTCGTAACCGGTGTCATCAGTAATCCAGAAGCGATATTCATTGCCGTTTGCCCGCACTACATAGAACGGTTTCGGTAACGGAGTAATCGACGAAGGTCCGCTATAGGTGCCACCGCGCCATGACGTTGAACCTTGCGCTAATGCCGGATTCACATAGAAACATGTGAGGTTGGTTCCAAGCCCCACCACTGAACATGTGCGTTGTTGCATGCCGCCGGTACGCGACACGGTTCCGTCTTGTCCAATGTTGAGTGAAAAGCCACTGACGATTTCGCGATAGCGCTCTTCACAACGAGTGCCGGTAAGTGTGCAGCCGTACCACGGGCCCCAGGCATACATGCGGCGCGCTTCTGGTGTGGCGCGGCGATCACTGGGTGCGTTACACCAGCGATACGCGATTGTTGACGCTGCTTGGTTGGCCGCGTTCGTTGCATCAATGGCATCGGCGGCAGTCATATCCCAGCCGCCAGCGGAATCGAATTGCCATAAACCAATACCCGGTGAGAAGAACGCGTTGACATAAG
>CAYOHV010000017.1:0-17455 GCA_964403825.1 uncultured Bifidobacterium sp.
GGAAAAGGTATTCACCTTCCGTCACCGTCGTATTGGCCAATTGTTGTTGCCTTCGGTTTGCCGATCGTTGGCTACGGCATCATTTACAGCCTGTGGCTGGCCTTAGTCGGCGGCATCATCGTCGTCGGTGGCATTTACGGTTGGGTTATGGAGCCACCGGATGATCCCGACTTGGCTCATGATGACGATCACGGCCCCGAATCACATAGTTCTTCTGATGGCGCCGCGCATGACGTAGCCAGCGAATCAGAATCTTCAACTGAAGCAAAGGAGGTCGAGACCGTTGTCTGAAACTCTGACCTCTCGTCCGTCGATTGCGGAAGCTGATGCCCATCAGCCTGGCGCGCATATCGATCACGACACCAATACCGGTATCTCCAATACGAAGTTAGGAATGTGGTTATTCCTGGCTTCGGAGTGCCTACTTTTTGGTGGCTTAATTACGACGTATTTGCTTTACCGTCGTCCGCTTGAAGGTCCTGGACCGCACGATGTTTTTGATATTCCGTTCACTTCGGTTTCATCATTTGTGTTGTTGATGTCATCACTCACCATGGTGTTAGCCGTTTCGGCCATCGAACGTCGTGAACACCAACGGATGCGCGTTTGGTTGGGTGCCACCGCATTGTTGGGCGCGGTATTTATCGCTGGACAAATTTACGAATTCACTGCTTTCGTGCGTGAAGGCTTGGGCTTCACCACAAGTCGATTCTCTTCAGCGTTTTACACCTTGACTGGTTTCCACGGCGTGCACGTCACGATCGGCATCATCATGTTGGTGTCGTTAGTGCTGCTTTCCATGCGCGGAAAACTTCCGGAACATCGTTCCGAAACAGTCGAAATTGTTGGTTTGTATTGGCACTTTGTTGACGTGGTGTGGGTTGTTATCTTCGCCGTCGTCTACCTGATTCCTTGATCGGAGAACAATGAGCTCATTGACGTCTCATGATGATGTGCCTGTCTCAGAATTAGACGGTGCAGTAAAGGATTATTCGCGCGACAAGGTGTACGTCTACACCGCTATTTTCTTGGCGGTCATCACCATTGTTGAAGTGTTGACCTACGCCGCGCCCGATTTCGCTATCTGGGCCGACGACCTCTTAATCCCAGTTCTGATGATCTTGATGGCTGTGAAATTTTTCACCATCGCTTATATCTTCATGCATCTGAAGTTCGATAAACCCATCCTGACAAGGATTTTCTATACCGGTTTGGTCCTGGCGGTGGCGGTTTATATCGCCGTCCTGTTCACCTTCCGTTTGTTCACGAGCTGACATTTTGTTGGCCATAGCGGTCAGAATGGCGTCATGATCTTTGGCTCATTCCCCGCCTTCAATCCCCATTGGGAAGTTTGGGGATTAACGCTGGCCATCATTGTTGGCGGAATTTGGGTAGCCAAAGTTATTGGCCCGGAATTTGTTGGTCCCGATGAGAAAGTTATTTCTCGCCGACAGGCCACATTTTTTTGGCTTGCCATTTTCATGATGACGTTGGTGTCGGTTTGGCCGATGCACGATATCGCGGAGTCGCGGTTGTACTCGGCGCATATGTTGCAGCATTTTGTTTTAACGCTGGTAGTACCACCGCTGTTTTTACTTTCATGTCCACCTTGGTTGGCAGATCTTTTTGTTGAAGCCGGGGGACGTGTTTGGAAAGTCATCAGTTTTCTCGCCATGCCAGTGGTGGCGTGGATGATTTTCAACGGAACAAATCTCATTAGCCATTGGCAACCGTTTGTAAATTTGGCGACCACCAATGGACCGTTTCATTTCTCGGTGCATGTGTGGTTTGTTATTACCGGTTTAATTATGTGGACCCCGGTTTGCGGGCCGTGGCCGCAACTGCGTCTCTCATTACCGGGACAGATGGTGTATCTGTTTTTGCAGTCGATTATCCCCACGGTGCCAGCAGCATGGTTGGGCTTCGCACATGATCCGGTGTATTCGTCGTACAACATTCCTCGACCGTTGCGGCTTTGGGGTATTTCGCCAATATCTGATCAGCAAGTTGCGGGCATGATCATGAAAGTTGGCGAAGCGATTTACTTATGGATCTTGATTGCCATCATGTTCTTCCGATGGGCAGTGCGTCATCACAACGCTGATCGACAAGGAATGTTTCTCACCGAACGACAAATCTTGGAATGGGAAGAAGGAGAACGGGACGGCTTTAAAGACGCGCCCGTTCCGACACTTCCCGACTCATTCCCAACGGAAAAATCGAGCGGCTAAAACCGGCGTTGCGATTGCCCAAATAGCAAGAGCAATCCATGCGCTCGCCGATGTAGTTGCTCCGCTGCGTAATGCAGAATTGAGTGTCGTTGAGAGCGCCCCTGCGGGTGTGTATTCACCAATTGAGGCCAGTGCACCGGGCATCTCGTCGAAAGGCACAATCATGCCGCCAATTAAAAGCAGAACAAGATAGAGACCATTGGCCGCCGCCAACGTCACTGTTCCTTTAAGCGTGCCGGCCATGAGTAATCCCAAACCGGCGAATGCACTTGCTCCTAACAAAATGGCAATCAGGGCGGTGAAGTAATTGCTTTGTGGTGACCAACCCAATAGCAAGGCCACGATAACGAGAACCACAATTTGCAACGCTAGAAGGCAGCAAATCATTGCGATTTTTGCGCCTACCCATCGTGGTCGGCCCAACGGTGTTGCCCCCAAACGTTTAAGCACGAGGTATTGACGTTCAAATCCCGTGCCGATTCCCAGACTGACCATGGCCGATGACATCACGGCTAAAGCCAAGATTCCGGGGGCAAGAAAATCAATGGAATCGCTCACACCTTCAGGAAGGGGCAGTACATCAACTGACGAAAAGAAAACGAGAAACAGTACGGGAATGATGATGCTCACTAAAACTTGCTCACCATTGCGCAAACTCATTTTCACTTCATGACGAATTTGTTGGAGGATCATTATCGACGCCTCCGACCACGACGAGTTGCGGAGGGAGTGCTGACGCTTTCGTTCATCGTCTCTTGAGTGACTTGCAAAAAAACGTCATTGAGATTTTTTCGTCCCACTCGCAAATCGGCGAGGGGTAAATCTCTTTCAGCCAACCATTGCGTTAGCGACGCAATTACTGCCGGTGTTCCTTGAGTTTCTACGACATAGTCGCCAGGTTGTTCTTCGCGCACACTGGCATTGAGAAGAGTTTGTAACTCCGATAGGGCGAGACCGGCTGCGGCGCGAAAACGAAAATCTTTTTCCTGATCGGCTTGCATTAACTCCTGCGGAGTACCGGAAGCGACGATGTGTCCGCCGGAAAGAATGACGACGTGATCGGCCAGTTTTTCAACATCATCAAGATCATGGGTGGTGAGCACGACACTGGCGCCGCGCTCTTTCACTCCCCGAATGACATCGCGAATCTTTTGTCTTCCAATGGGATCAACACCGGCAGTGGGTTCATCTAAAAACGCCAACTCGGGTTGTCCAACTAACGCCAAGGCAAGAGAGAGACGTTGTTGTTCCCCTCCGGAAAGCGATCGATATGTCGAACGTTGAAAATCCTGTAATCCGACCATGTTCAAAAGAACGTCAACATCAAGCGGATTGTCGTAATAAGAGGCGAAAAGTTCGATGGTCTCGGCAACTAGGCTTTGGTTGGCAATGCCGCCGGCCTGCAACATGACACCGATTTTTTTCACCAGTTCGGAATGGTCGGCAATGGGATCGAGCCCAAGAACACGAACCGATCCGCTTGCCGGCCGGCGAAACCCTTCGGCTACTTCAACGGTTGAGGTTTTTCCCGCGCCGTTGGGCCCGAGAATGGCCGTAATGGCACCGGCTGGCGCGGTGAACGAAATGCCATCAACGGCAATACGGTCGCCATAGCGAATTGTGAGATTACGAATGTCGACTGCGGCCTCACTGGTCACGATCTGACGCTACCGGACGGTGGAGTACCGTTTCTTCCTGTGATTGATATTCGCCGGATTCGAAGCGAACTCCACGAAGTAAAGGCAGCGTTGTCTCGGCGCGGCGATCAGTCGGTTGTGGCCGAAATTGATCGCGTGGCGCAATTAGATGCCGAGGCCCGTCAGATTGCCGCGCAACGAGACGATTTACGAGGCCAGATCAACGCCGTTTCCAAAGAAGTTGGGCAGTTACGTCGGGATGGACGTAATGATGAAGCGGAAGAAAAACAAGCCCTTTCTCGTCAATTGGGTGAGACGGAAAAAGAAATCGCCGCTCAGGCCGATCGGTTACAAGAACAAATTCGCGCATTGCTTTTAGTGATCCCGAACCTGCCCGCCGTCGATGCACCTGATGGCGCGAACGCCAATGACAATGTGGAAATCTCGCGTCACGGTGTTGGTGACGAGCCCTCCGCATGGCAAGCGCACCAACGTATTCCGCATTGGGAAATCGGTGCCGAACTCGGAATTTTGGATAATGAGCGCGCCGTAAAGATGTCGGGCTCAATGTTTTCTATGTTTCGTGGACAAGGCGCCACGCTTTCGCGGGCACTTTGTCAGTTGGCCCTTGATCGCAATGCCGATGCCTTTGAAGAAATTCGTCCGCCATCGGTAGTACTCACCGAAACAATGATCAGCACCGGTCACCTGCCGAAATTTGTTGATGAGGCCTATCACTTAGAACGCGATGACCTTTGGGCCATCCCAACAGCAGAAGTGCCGCTCACCTCGTTCGCTCGCGATGAGATCATTGCGGAAACCGAATTGCCCGTTCGATTAATGGCACAAACTGCGTGTTTCCGGCGCGAGGCCGGATCGGCGGGGCGTGATACGCGCGGGTTATTACGCGTGCACGAATTCGACAAAGTTGAAATTTTGGCTCTTGCCACTCCGGAACAATCGGCTGAAATTCACGCTGATCTTTTACGACGGGCAACATCATTGATTGCCGATTTGGGTCTTACCTATCGCGTACTCGATCTTTGCACTGGCGATATTGGCAATAGCGCAGCGCGTACATTCGATGTCGAGGTGTATGCACCCGGTGCTGATCAATGGTTAGAGGTTTCTTCTGTTTCGTGGTTCAGCGATTATCAGGCTCGGCGCGCCAATATTCGCTATCGACCGACGGGGGCGAAGAACAACGAATTCGTTCATACTCTGAACGGTTCCGCATTGGCTGTGCCGCGGGTTTGGGCCGCCGTTGTTGAAACCCATCGAATGGCTGATGGCCGAGTGGAGATTCCCGAGATTTTGCGTCCGTATATGCGCGGGGCCACCCATATCGGGTGAACTACAACTATGAGCGCATGCCCTGAACTCGACAACATTCGTCAGCAATTACAAAGTGCGGGTTTGCACCGTTCTGATTTAAACGAAGATCCATTTGCACAGTTTTCGCTTTGGTTTGACGTTGCTCGCGATGCGGGAGTTCATGAGCCGGAGGCGATGATTGTTTCGTCAATTGGTGAAGATGGTTTTCCATCTTCGCGTCATGTTTTGTTAAAAGGCCTCGATCATGGCTTTGTTTTCTTCACCAATTACAACAGCCAAAAAGGAACGGAACTTTCGCAACGTCCCGTGGCATCGATTTGTTTCCCTTGGAATATTTTGTCGCGGCAGGTCCGCGTAGTTGGTCGCGTGGAGAAAACAAGCGACGCGGAAAGCGATGAGTATTTCTCAACTCGTCCCCGCGGTTCCCAAATTGGTGCGTGGGCATCTTTACAAAGCACCGTTTTGGAAAACCGCGAACAATTACGCCAGCGAACCGAAGAAGTAGAGAAACGCTACGAAGGAATTGAAGTTCCGCGCCCTCCCCATTGGGGTGGTTTTCGCATTGTTCCTCATGAAATTGAGTTTTGGCAGGGACAGCCGTCGCGGCTTCATGATCGTTTTCGTTATCGCCGCGTCGAATCTGGTTGGCTAATCGAACGATTAAGCCCTTGAGGTTATTTGCCGATATGGGGCATAACTTCGCGAGCAAGCAACTCAATATGATCGAGATCGTTCATATCCAAAATTTGTAAATACATGCGAGTTGCACCGGCAGCAGCAAAGTTTCCGATGCGTTCAATAAGTTCAGCGGGTTGTCCTGCGCATCCGTTTTGACGCAACTCTGCAATATCACGCCCGATTGCTTGTGCACGTTTTGCCAATTCACTTTCATTTTCACCACAGCACACCACTTGGGCCACTGAATATGTCATTGACTGCGGATCTCTTTTCTGCTTTTCGCAGGCTTGTCGTACGTTGTCGCAAAGTGATTGATAAATCTCAAGGGGTGGAAACGGTACGTTGAATTCGCTAGCGAATTTCGCGGCCAACCGCGGTGTGCGTTTCGCACCGTAACCACCGATGATGATGGGCGGTCCTTCTTTTTGCACCGGTTTTGGTAAGGCGGGTGAGTCCGAAATTTGGTAGTGACTTCCGGCGTAGTTAAACAACGAATCAACTGGTGTTCGCCAAAGTCCCGTGATGATGTCGAGTTGTTCTTCCAAAATTGAAAACCGTTCGCCTAATGGGGGAAATGGAATGGCATAGGCGGTGTGTTCCTGATCGAACCAACCGGCACCCAGGCCAAGTTCCAATCGACCATTACTCATGTCATCTATTTGCGCGCAGGCAATGGCTAAAGGACCGGGATGACGGAAGGTGGCTGAGGCCACCAACGTGCCTAAACGAATACGGGTTGTTTCACGTGCGATCGCACCCAAAGTGACGAAGGCGTCGGTGGGACCGGGATAGGGCGAACCCTCTCCCATGCGGAGAAAATGATCAGAGCGGAAAAAGCCATCGAAACCTAAGCGTTCGGCAGTTTGCGCCACGGCTAATTGCTGTTGATAGGAAGCACCTTGTTGCGGTTCGACGAAGATTCGTAATTGCATGACCGCAGGCTATCGGTCTGTGCGTCTCGCTTTGGTGGCCAATGAAAGAAACACAACGATGGCGATAACTAAGCCGAGGAGAAGCCCCAGCCGTCCCGGTCCAACGTTGTTAATCCAAGTTGAAATATCGGAGTTTCGGTCAAACATCCAACGGGCTAAGCCGCTACCGCCCGCATTGGCATTACTGAACACTTGCAGTTCGTACCAGCCGTAATAGGTGACGTACATGCCGGCCAAAATCAAAAGTCCGCCAGAAATTCGACCGATATAGGGAAGGATGCCGCGCATCTTTTTCACGATTCCTTGGCGGGCTAAAGCAATTGCCAAAGTTAGAACCATAAGTACAACGCCCATACCGAGGCCGTAGGCGATGAAGGCACCTAATCCGGTTATCCAATTTTCTTGCGTAATGACCGTTGAAATTGCGGCGATGAAAAGCGAAATAGTGCAACTAAGAGAAACCAAGGCATAACTGATTCCGAAAACAAAAACGGAAACTAATTCTCTTTGTTCGGGGGCACGGGAAATTTTCGGCAGACGAACGGAAATATCTTTTCCGGCCAACATACGAATGCCGACAAAAATAAGTCCGATACCAAGCACCATCGTTACCCACGGCAACTTGTCGCTAATTGAATTAAGCACTGGATCCAAAATCAAACCGAGTACGCCGAATACAACAACAAAACCTGCGGTCATGGCTGCGCCCACCGCTATGGCGCGCAAAACAATTTGATCAGTGCGCGTAGTTGGCGATTCTTGTTCAAGTCCTAAGTAATAGGAAAGGTACGCCGGCAACATGGCGAAACCGCACGGATTAAATGTTGCCACCATGCCAACGCCGAATGCGTAAAGAAGCGAGGAACTCATCGACCTACTGCCGTGTCGACAAGTTCTTGAATCTCGCTTTCGGTGAGGGCTCCCGAATGCACGCGCAGTACTACGCCGTTAGCGCCAATAACCATTGTGTAAGGGAGACCAGTTCCGCCGAAAGATTTCAATAGCAATCCTTTTTCGTCGCGACCTAATGGATAGGTCACGCCGGTTCGTTTTGCCATTGCTAATCCAGCATCAACGCTTTCGAAATAGTCGAGTCCGAGTACATCAATGCGATCTTTATTTTTTTGCCAGATACGTTCAAGGGCCGGCATTTCGGTAATGCATGGTGTGCAAGTTGAAGCCCAGAAATTCACTAAAAGCGGGCGATTGTTTGCGAGCAGTTCTTTTTTGGTGCCGTCGAAATCGGTATAAGTAATTCCTTCGAGTTTCCTGCCGGTGGGATCTTCAATTTCCGGCGCACCGGGAATCAATGTTGTTGCGGTCTTATCGAGTTTGACGACATCAGCATCATCGGATGAATTTGAAGGACGAAAACTCCAAAGCACCGCTAAGGCAAAGAAGATCACCACAACGCCGGCGATGATCGAAGGACCAAAGCGTCGAAACACTTTCGCTTTTGGGGGAGGAAGCGGCGCAGGTTCCATGACAACTCCACCTAGTCAGGCACCCCTGACGGTAGTAGCGAACCTGCGCCGCTCCCAATCGCCTTTTTGCGAGCAGAGAGAGCCGGCAAACTGCGGCAGCTCCCTCCGGCATTATGCAGATCGCAACCAGGCGGTGAGGTGCTCCGGCACGGGAATGTCGGGCAACTCGTCATTGGGACGGGCGACCTTTGGTGGGCGTCCCCGTCGGCGCTTGCTCGGCAGGATCTTGCCGTTCACAAACATCTGGCCACCCCATACGCCCCATGGTTCGTGGCGCGCAATGGCTCCTTCCAAGCACTCGGTTAACACCGGACATGTCGCACAAATGGACTTGGCAATGGCGATGTCATCGAGGTTGTCTGAGAAGTAGACACCGGTCAGCGAGGCATTGAGGTCTCGCCAGGCGGCGCCGGCCCGAACTTCTGCGGAGATGTCGTCGATTATCTCGGCGATCATCGTTTCATTCCTTTCAATAGGTGACTAAGGGTTGTTGAGGGTGAATGGGATAGCCGCAACATGAAAAAAGGCCCCCGGTAAACCGGCGGCCTCAGAGCATGAACGCAGTTCTTTATGCGTTAGCTGGGAGGTCGCCGGCGGACGTGCTTGTCATTGGTAAATGACACGAATGCCGGTGCATACCAGTTTGCGGTTGTGGTCACGACGGCGCGCGCGGTTACCCCGTGATGAATGGAGGTGTGGGTGCGGGCGGTCGTAGCCATGGACTCCACGCAACCATTTCTTTTGCGGCCTTGTCAATTTATTTTTTTCGGCCGCGTTGAAATATCGATTTTTTCGGTACTGCCTTGGGGTTTCCCGCTATGGTCCGACTATGGACGCTGACGCCAAAACAGGCGGAAATGAGCAAAAGTCGGCGGAAAGTGGCCCAAATTCAGAGCGGGGAAATGCGCTAAAGGTGCAAGGAGCCACAGAAATTTTGCCGATCCCGGCAAACGGTCGCGTTTTTCGTACGGGGTTAATTGCTCGTCTTGGCGATACCGATGCTGCCGGCCGAGTGCGCACCGATGCCATTGCCTGTTATCTGCAAGATGTCGCAACAGAAGATTCTGACGATCTCGCGTCACGTGACACGCAATCGTGGGTAGTTCGCCGTGTGCTTCTCGAACAGAAATCACCTATTCGTTTGTATGACGAAATTGAGGCCTTCACATTTTGTTCGGGAATGGGAAGTCGTTGGGCTGAGCGACGAACAACATTGAAATCTTCAAGCGGCGGATTAATTGAATCGGTGACACTTTGGATTCATGTTGAAACCACATCAGGACGACCGCTGGCGTTGCCCCAATCGTTTCGCGATGTTTACGACGACACAACGAATGGTCGCGTGGTCACGGCGCGCCAATTACTTGAACCTTTGCGTTTCGAAGTTGAAAACTTGCACGCAATGCCCTGGTGGCCGCGCATGACTGATATTGATGTTTTGGATCATGTCAACAACGCAGTTTCTTGGGCGATTATTGAACAAATCTTGCAAAAAGCAGATTTCGTTAACTCGGAATTTTCGCCGGCAACAAACTTACGTTTTGAAATGGAATATCACGAACCGATTCCAGCATCAGTCGTGCGTTCAATGGCTCCGTTAACGGTGTTGTATCGCTATGAAAACGCGCTGGACATCACATTGCGTTCGTCGGATGATTCAACGGTGTACATGGTGGCGCGTGTAAGCGCTGCGCCTTAAAGATCGGCGTTATCGAGCGCTTTCAGTGCTGCGTCCATCATGCGCGCTGAACAACCTGCCATTGAAATAGGCGGTGCGAATGTTGCCACGAGTTTGTCGACAACCTCTTGTAAAGCAATCGAGGCCGGGGTTGATTGCAGCACCACTGGTGCGCCGTTATCGCCACCGGCTGAAACCGCTGGCTCGAGCGGAATTGCCCCCAAGAATGGGAGATTTTCCGAGCGCGCCAATTCTTCTCCGCCACCTTTGCCGAACACTGCGTGTTCCTCACCGTGTTCGCAAATAAAGGCGCTCATATTTTCGATGACGCCGAGAACATGAAGATGACTTTTACGCGCCATTGTGACGGCTCGCGTGGCTACACGTTGTGCCGCTAATGCCGGCGTTGTCACAACAATCATTTCCGATTGCGGAAGCATGCGGGCCAATCCCATTTGCACATCACCGGTTCCGGGCGGAAGGTCGATGACGATGTAATCGAGATCGGTGGCCCATTCAACATCTTCAAGAAAATGTTGTACGGCGCGATTCAAAATAAGTCCGCGCCACATAAGCGCGTCAGTTTCATCATCAACGAGCAAGCCCATCGAAACGATATCGAGACGACCACTCTTCGTTCCGTGAGCAACAGGGATGGAACGCGGCACAATCGTGCGAACACCGTCAGCATTTTTCGCCGCTTCTAAGCGTCCTTCGACGCCCAACATTCGCGGAATAGAAAAGCCCCAGATATCAGCATCGATCACGCCAACGGCGAAACCTTTGGCTGCTAAGCCGGCGGCCAAATTGGCAGTAATTGATGATTTGCCGACGCCGCCTTTTCCGGAAGCAACAGCCAGAACACGTGCACCCGCCGGTACGCGATTCGGGCCCGCACTTGATTGCGCGTTTTTGCGCGCCACACTCATGGCAAATGCTTTTTGTTCGGTGGTCATTTCTGTCCACTCGATTTCCGCTCGAGTTACTTCCGGCAAACCTTCGAGACGAGCCAGAATCTCGCGCTTGAGTTGCGCTTTGAGAGGACAACCGGCGGTAGTGAGGGCAACAACGACCGTGGCGACACCGTTCTCATCGAGCCAGCCTTTTTGGGCCATTCCCAATTCGACGATGTCGGCGCCCAGTTCCGGATCGATCACACCCCGCAGGGCGTCAAGGATGGTTTGGCCATAGTCGGTCACGGCTTCATGGTACCGATACTTGGCAATTTCGACTATGGGGCTAGTGGAAATTCACCTCTCTCGGCTACTATAAAGAGAGAGTTCAGGAGGTGCCCTCATGATTACATTGACCGAATCTGCATCGGTAAAAGTTAAAGAACTTCTGCAACAAGAAGGCCAAGATGGCCTGATGTTGCGAGTTGCCGTCCGCCCTGGTGGTTGCAGCGGCTTTAGCTACGAAATGTTCTTCGATACCGAAACCGACAACGAAGACCTTGTTAACGATCAAGGCGGCGTGCCGGTAGTGGTGGACCCGTCCAGTGCTCAGTTACTTACGGGTGCAACCCTTGATTACAAAGACGGCCTCCAAGGCGCTGGATTCGCCATCGATAACCCCAATGCGCAAAAGACCTGCGGTTGCGGCCAATCGTTTTCATAGTTCTGCCTAGTACACAGCAGAAACAGAAAATCGAGTTTTGAGAGAGACCCCAATTCGGGGTCTCTTTTCATTTTTCTGACTCTGATTTTCAGTGTTATAAATTATTTCTCTCACTGAACAGAGTTATGTAGGGTCTCGGTGTCGCCTTCGAGACGAACTTCCTTTGAGTGCGCTCCTCGAAAGCACGAGTGTCCAAAACACTTTTCAAACTGATGCTGAAAGGAAAAAAAATGAGTGAAGCAGAAGCAAGCCGCTTTATGAATGACCTCAAGGAAAAGCCCGAGTTGATTAACGATATGAAGCCATATCGTGAAAATCCCTCGGAGGCTTACGCCCATGTCCGTGAATTAGGTTACGACGCAACGACCGAGGAAATTCGTGACGCGTATTTGGAATTTGTTTCCACCGCAATTAGCGAAGATCAACTCACCGAAGTTGTGGCTGGTTTATCAACTGGCGCCAAGGCCGGAATTATCGCTGCCTCAACTGTTGGCGGCGCAGCCATTGGTGCCGCTGCTGTTGGCACCGCGGTCATGATCGCCGGCGTTGTTGCATGCGGAAGCGCGGCTGCACTTTAAGTTGCAGTTTTTGTCAATCGAAACAATTTTCGTCAACTCCAATTAACAACTTTCTCAAAGAGAGGAACTCACATGAGTGATCAAGAAGCAACCCGGTTCATCGACGATTTACAAACCGACGTTGAATTTCTTACCGAAATGTCAAAGCTGAAAGGCAATCCCGACGCAGCGTTTAATGCCGTTATTTCACGCGGTTATGACGTAACCAAGGAAGAAATCACCGAAGCATATTTAGAGTTCGCATCATCGAATCTTTCCGATAATGAACTCAATGCTGTTGCTGCAGGTCTTAGCGATGCTGCAACAATTGGTGCTGCCGTTGGTGGTGCTGCTGGTGGTATGGCCGCTGCGGCAATCACGACCGGAATCGTTCTTGCTGCAGTTGGCTCGTCCGCTGCCGCAGCCTGCATTTGATATCGATAGGTAGTCATTGCTTTCAGCCGTAAAAGGCCACGTTTACGGCTGAAGAAACGATGCCAGCGGATCGTCTTGGCGATGTATCGGCTCTAAAGTCAGAGTTGATGAGCGATGCGATCCACCTGACTATCGATGATGTTGTGTATGAAATTCCTGACTCGGTTTCTGGGTCAGGAATTTCGCTTTTAGCGGCCATACGCGAAGTTTTGGGCCTACGGGGCCCAAAGGGTGGTTGTAATCCGCAAGGTCAATGTGGTTGTTGCACGGTTTTGGTTGATGGATCACCCCGAGTGGCCTGTGTGACACCGTTGCGACGAGTCGCCGGTCGTTCAATAACCACCATTGACGGATTGGGTGCGCTGGCCGATCAGTGGGCCGATGCCTTCACCGCAACGGGAGCAAGTCAGTGCGGTTTTTGTACGCCCGGAATTATCTGCCGGCTTGAAGGTGCTCGAAACAAAAAAGTGGCTGCCGATAACCGTGCTGCAATTGATGCGGCGTTATCCGCTCATTTATGTCGCTGTACGGGATGGCAAACAATTCGTGAAGCGTATGCAGTGATGGTAAATGGGGAAGTCGAAACTGCGGTTGCGCTGCGAGTGAACGAACGTGATGAAGAAAAAATCGCTCGCCGCGCAACGATTGAAGGTCACGCCACGCAACGGATTTCGCGCCAAACGGCGCTCGGTAAAGCCGGCTTTGCCGAAGATACGGTGCCACCGCACGCGCTGGTTGCCGTTCCGGCATATAACGGCGAAAACAACGAATGGGCCTTTGGATCAACTTTGTTTGCGGCGCGAGCAGCAGCCGGAAAAGTTCAAGGACGTAACAGCAGTATTGATCCCAAACCACCGCTACCACTTCCTGATGGTGACTTCGTACTTACATTGAGCACAAGTTGGACCGAACCGGCATATTTAGAAACTGATGCGTCGTGGTGTGAACCAAACGGTGAACCGTTTACCGCACTGGCAAACGGTGGTGCATTTGGTGGGAAAGAACAAACATTTGTGAGCGAGTTGGCTGCGCAATTAGCCAACGAAAAAAATGCTCCGGTTCGTGTGGCGTTAAGTCGTGAAGATGTTGTTCGCTTAGGTCCGAAGCGTCCGCCGTTTTCGGCTGGCGTTCGTCAAGATGGTTCCATTGTTATGAATGTGGTGACGACCGACGGATTTGCTGACATCGTTCATTCGGTTTTCGATTCCGAAACGGTCACGGTGAATGAAGTTGATGTCATTGGTCCGTCCACGTCATCGTCGTTACGCGGAGTTGGTTGGATTGAAGCGACGATTTTGCGAGCGGGTTGGCAAGCAATGATCAACAACACACCAACGCGCATTGAAGTTGTTGCGCCGAACGGTGCAAAGGCAGTGGCTGAATGGCATAACGAAACCGACACAATCTCGATTGATGTTCATTGCGGAGAAAATCTCGATGACATTGTTTTGCGCTCTTATGTCATCGGGGCGGCGCATATGGGATTGAGTTGGGTTTGCACGGAAGGAATTGCCGTGGCCGATGATGGTGAAATCGTTGATCTCACCATTCGCTCCTTTGGCGTTCTACGCCCATCGGAAATGCCAAACATTGATGTGTATCTGCACGATTCTGAATCCGAGCCCATCAATGGTTCCGATGCTGTAATGGCAGCAGTTGCTGCTTTGGCTTGGTCTGTACAAGGCTGGCCGAAACACTGGCCCACTGGACGATTACTGCGAAAAGAGTAAGTAATGAGTGAAAATCCTGTTCCGATCGGACCGTACACACCGATAGTGCGCGCCGGCGATTTTCTGGTGGTGTCAGGTCAACTCGGTTTGCTTGACGGGAAAATGGTGAGTGGTGGTGTGCAAGCCGAAGCCACACAAGCGTTGAAAAACTTGGCTGATCTTTTGGAAAGTCAAGGTTCGCATTTAGGTGAAGTCGTAAAAACGACGGTTTTTCTTCGTCATATGCGCGATTTTGAACTTATGAATGAGTCCTATGTGGCGGCCTTTGGCGATCACCGTCCGGCAAGAAGTGCATTCGCCGTTGCGGAACTTCCTCGTTTGGCATTGGTAGAAGTAGAAGCCTGGGCCTACTCACCATTGACCTCTCCGGCATAACGCGCACTAGGATGTGAACATGCCCGGCGTCGTGATCATCGTTCTTATCTTGGTTTTGGCATTTCCAGTTGCATTCCTCATGAGTATGTCGATTGTGGCAGCGGTTTTGGGCTGGAGTGTCGGCGGCGAAGTTGACGAAAAGTACGCCGGTACTGAAGAACTCGAACTCGCCAACAATTAATCGGTGTTGCCGAGATTTCGGTGTAGTACCTGCATAATCGCTATTTGCTGCGCGTAATCACGTTTCTTATCGACACCGGTGACAAATAGCACTAGCGTCATGCCTGCAACACAAGTGCAGGGAAGGTCTTCCGACCCCGCGTTACAGAAAGGGGCGTCGGAGTGGCCTCCGGTACCGTTAAATGGTTCAACGCTGAGAAGGGTTATGGCTTTATCTCGCGTGAAGGTGGCTCGGACGTGTTTGTGCATTACAGCGCAATCACTGGTTCGGGCTATCGATCACTCGAAGAAGGTCAAGCTGTCGAATTCGAAGTGACCGCCGGTCCGAAGGGTGATCAAGCGCAAGACGTTCGCGTCGTTTGATTATCTCTCGGAGTTTCGAAAGAGCCGCCTAAGGGCGGCTCTTTTACGTTGTGGGATGTTTATTCGTTTCCGAACAATGTTGTTGCACGACGCGAGTTACATGCCCCAACGAGATTGGCCAAATCGATAGCCAACACTGCGCACAGTTTGAATGAGGTTGGCGTGATGTTCGCCCAACTTGGCTCGTAAACGACGCACATGCACATCAACTGTGCGGGCACCGCCGTAATACTCGTAACCCCAAACTCGGCTGAGCAATGTTTCGCGAGTAAATACCTTGCCCGGATGCGAAGAGAGGAACTTCAAAAGTTCGTACTCCATATAGGTCAGATCCAAAGGTCGACCACCGATAGCGGCTTGGTATGTCTCAAGGTTCAGAACGAGATCGGCATATTCAACTAATTCGGGGCGAGTGCCTGTGCCAGTGCGCCAAAACAAATGCTTCAAGCGTGCTTCGAGTTCACGGGGATGAAACGGCGCTAAACAAAAATCGTCGAAAAGATCGTCACGCAATTCGAGATCATTTAATTGTCCGCCATTGACCAATAACAACAATGGCTCCAGTGGAGAATCGCTTTTGCGTAATGCACGACAAAAGGCAAATGCTCGTTCGGGATCGATATAGGCGCAGATAATTGCGCCGCTCCAACCATCAAGTGGTTCGATTTGTTCCGCCGCGCGCTCATCGGATGCGGCTTTCCATGAATAGCCAGCCAAATCAAGGGCTTGCGCTAATTCGGGTGGGGCGGGATCGGGATACAAAAGAATTGGTTCCATGAATTCGCCAATCACCAAGTCGGAAGATACCGATCAAGTTCGAACTGGGTGACTTGTGATTTGTAATCAAACCACTCGGCGCGCTTGTTGCGCAGGAACCATTCAAAAATATGTTCGCCTAACGCGTCCGCCACCAGTTCCGAATTTTCCATGAGATCAATGGCATCAGAAAGTGATTGCGGTAAGGGCCGGATTCCTTCGGCCGCACGTTGTTCATTGGTTAATTCGAAAACGTTGGCTGAGGCTTCGGGAGGAAGGTCGTAACCCTCTTCAATTCCTTTAAGACCGGCGGCCAACATCACCGAATAGGCGAGGTAGGGATTACATGCGGGATCGGGTGCGCGGTACTCAATGCGAGTTGATGATTGTTTGCCGCGCTTAGTCACCGGAACTCGCACTAATGCGGATTGATTGTTGCGCGCCCAGGTGATGTACACCGGTGCTTCATAACCAGCAATTAAACGCTTATACGAATTCACTAATTGATTTGTAATAGCGGTGATTTCACCGGCGTGATGCAAGAGGCCAGCAATAAAACTACGGGCAACTTTGGAAAGTCCGTACGCATCGCCAGGTTCATGGAATGCATTTTCATCGCCTTCGAAAAGCGACATATGAGTGTGCATGCCCGAACCTTGTACGCCCGCCAAAGGCTTCGGCATAAAGGTGGCAAAAACGCCGGCTTCCATTGCGATTTCTTTCACAACGGTGCGGAACGTCATGACGTTGTCGGCCATGGTTAACGCATCGGTATAACGAAGATCGATTTCATGTTGACTTGGTGCGTCTTCATGAAATGAATACTCAACGGGGATACCCATTTGTTCTAAGACCAACAATGTGCGCGTGCGCAGATCGCTGGCTAAGTCCGCCGTGGTGAGATCAAAATACGAACCGGTATCGAGTGGCTTCAACGGCGAATTCGGATCGCCTTGATTGAAATAGAAGAACTCCATCTCCGGAGCGACCATGAACGAAAAACCGCGATCGTGTGCACGATCGAGATTTCGTTTCAACACTTGGCGCGGATCGCCTTCGAACGGTGTGCCGTCATGATTGAGGATGTCGCAAAACATGCGGCCTGCGATTTCCGAGCCGTTACCCCAAGGCAGGAGCTCAAAGGTGTTGGGGTCGGGCTTGGCGAGAACGTCTGATTCTTGGACGCGACTGAACCCATTAATGGCCGATCCGTCGAAATGCATGCCCTCTTCAAAGGCGTTTTCTAACTCGGCGGGCGAAATAGCCACCGATTTCAATTGCCCGAGAACATCGGTGAACCAGAGGCGGATGATGCGAACACCCCGCTCTTCAGTCGTGCGGAGCACGTAATCCTGCTGTCGTTCCATGGGTCCAGTCTCCCACCCCGAGGCCAAAATTCCCACCGGCAAGGCCCCCTTAGGGCAAATGGTTCACATTCCGTTCACAATTGGGCAACAGTGGGGAAAA
>CAYOHV010000018.1:0-16536 GCA_964403825.1 uncultured Bifidobacterium sp.
CCAGAAGTTCATCGGTGGTAATCGCTTCAGTCATGGGGCGACCGTAGCCGCCGCGACATCACTGCTGCTCAAGTTTTGAACCCCGAAGAGGCGACTTAACCCATTGGCGGGCTTGCCGGCATTCCCATTCCGCCCGATTCAATTGCAGTCACTTGTTCATCGGTCAACTTGGCCAAACGCATATCGATCTTCATTCGTGCATAACGAATCAAAAGTGTCACGGGCAAGAACGCAATAAAAAACAAGAAGAGGTAAACAGACAACGTCGTAAATTTGGAGAACCCAAAAGCGCCATAACTTGAATCAGCCCATGTGTAGAAAATAGTAAATAACTCCATCGCGCCAACGACGTACAGGATGATTTCGGCGATGAATGCCAAAAGGGAAAACATCTTGAACTTCTTTTGCAGTTCGTTTGTCATTGCAGATCCTTTGCTATTACTTCTCGATTCGAAAACAACACCATTGGAACGAAACTTCCAACAGCAGGACCGCCGATTGCAAAAGGGTACGCGTGTTTTTTAACCGCCAACGATTACTGAATGGCCCAAAAATTGGGCTAATCGCCGCCTTCAATTTTTCGAATCATGTCTCGGTTGGTTGCGCCCGGTTCACCCAACGACACGCCACTTGGTAACTCAACATGCAATTCATCGCACCGATCAACCGCCACCTGCGCTGACACAACATCAAGAGTGATGATGTGCCCGCCATGAGAAAAATCATTGGCTAAAAAATGGAGATGCCAACCGGGCACTTCCACACCGGCTGCCGCGTCAGGAAAACGAAAACCAACCACTACCCCACTTGCGTTTTCCAATGACCATTCAATCTGATCGTCAACAACATCCGATAAATGCCGATACGGCGGAACTTGTCGTTCCACACTGCGCAATTTCAGCGCCGCAAATTCGCCTTCCATTCGCACCGCCACAATTGGCGCGTCCACCGGCGCATAGGAATCGATACGCGCTTTCATTTCATCAAACGTGGCATTGACGATTTCTGTTTCCACCGAAGGCGAAAAATGTGTCACCACCGCAAACGGCGTAAGCGTGTCGCCGGGCAACTCGTCAATGCGACCGTCATGACGCGCTGCAAATGCCCGACCGTCAACCACAATCAATTCACCATCAAGAAATTGCACCGTGCCGATTCCCATCGTGCCTAAACGCAATAACTCATCAATGGTGGTGTCACCTTCATAACGACCATCCATCAGCGCATCGAGTGTGCTTGTCTGTATCGCTACATGCTCACCCTGAGGATCGTGTTGCAAACCCTTATGCGTCAGCGCGCGTAAATGCAGCGCTCCGATCATGCGGTCATCAACAATTTCTCTCGCCATCTCCCTACCGTATGCGGTTTTCGCTATCCCAAAGTCGTCGAAGACTGCTCACTAGGCTCGAAGCGTGTCGTTGACTGCATTTCTTTTTGGCCTCTGCGCGGCGTTGGCAATTTCTCTCGGCGCAGTTCTGCAAAGCCGCGCCGCACGCCAATTAGAAAATCCACCCACACATCCGCTTTCGTTATTGCTGCGATTAATCCGCGTCCCGCTTTGGTTATTGGGCGCGGCATTCGCCGGCTTATCGGGGCTTTTCCATGTTGTTGCTCTGCGCGATGGTTCACTAATAGAAGTTGAGTCGATCTTGGTGACATCGCTGTTGTTCGCTTTGGTCTTCGGTGTGTATTTATCGAAAAGCCCCGTCACCGCACGCGATTGGTTTGGCGCAACGCTCACCGTCTTCGGATTGATTTTCTTTTTAGGTTTCGCTGAACCGGCTGATGGTGATTACACCGTTCCTCTTCTTGGCTGGATCATCACCGGTGTCGTGATCGCAGCGGTCATCGGCGGGCTGTTAGCGCTGCTGCGTAAAACAACTTCACCGAATCCACGCGCCGCGCTGCTCGGCACAATCGCTGCTCTGTTCCTCGGCACCGCCGCCATCATGTTGAAACTCATCACCGAACTTCTCCGCAACGATGAAGGTTGGATGGTGTTAGTTGCCACCCTCGTTGTACTTGGCATTTGCGAACTCGGCGCCATTGCCACCCAGCAGTTGGCCTTCCGGGCCGGTGATCTCGCCCCAGCGCTCGGCCCTTTCATCGGCGCCAACCCCCTCTTTGCTGGGCTCATCGGCATTGTTGTGTTTGAAGAGCGATTTCATACCGATCCGATCAATCTGATTGGCGGCATTTTCGGCATCGCCATGATGGTGGCCGGCATCTTTTATTTGGCCAACTCACCGCTAGTGGCGGTCGGCTCTGGCGAAGTAGAACCCGATTAATTGACCGCAATTCAACGGCCACTTTGCCGACATGGGAATTTTCTCTCCGGTCTATTAGTGTTCGTGCCCGACGTCACGCTCACAATTCGGGCTGACCCACGGGCTACCAAAGAGGGGATCCACAACAATGAGTCTCGAAGGCATCGACCTACTCGACCTCGATCGTTTCCAACGTCTCGAGCATTACGAAATGTTCGATCGACTGCGCGCCGAAGAGCCGGTGTACTGGCAAGACCATCCAAAGGCACAAGGCTTTTGGAATGTTGTTAAGCACAAAGATCTCGTGCGCGTAAACCGCGACACCGAATTGTTCTCATCGGAAATTGGTGGCATTTCAATTCTCACTCCTGATGAATTCCCAGGAGCAACCGGCAGCGATCCGCGCGGTTTGATGATGCTTTATATGGATCCCCCGAAGCACACGCGCTATCGCTTGTTAGTGAACAAAGGTTTCACACCGCGCATGATTGGTTTGCTTGAGCAATACCTCAAGCACCGCGCTGTATTGATCGTTGACAACATCATCGAACGTGGCTCATGCGACTTCGTTGTCGATTTAGCCTCAGAACTCCCATTGCAAGCAATTGCCGAAATTATGGGTGTTCCCCAAGAAGACCGCATGATGTTGTTTGATTGGTCGAACCGCATGATCGGCGCCGACGATCCCGAATTTGCCAGCGAAGACACTGGTGCCGCATCGGCTGAGTTGTTTATGTATGTCAACGAATTGGGCAAGCAACGCAAAGTTGATCCCCGCGATGACATCGTGACCAAACTCATCAACTCCGAAATCGAAGGCGACAGCCTTTCGGAACTTGAATTCGACATGTTCATGATGTTGTTAACCGTGGCCGGTAACGAAACCACGCGTAACACCACGTCATGGGGCATGTGGGCGTTAATGCAGAACCCCGAGCAATATGCGGCGCTGCGTCAAGACCCAGAAGGCAAGCTCGATCACGCCATTGAAGAAGTTCTGCGTTGGGCAACGCCGGTGTATCACTTCCGTCGTACCGCAACGGCTGACACCCAACTTGGTGACAAGGAAATTAAGAAGGGCGACAAAGTTGTGATCTGGCATATTTCTGCCGATCGTGACGAAGAAGTCTTCGATGATCCCTACAGCTTCAACATTGAGCGTTGGCCGAACGAACACATCGCCTTCGGTGGCGGCGGTCAGCATTTCTGCTTAGGCGCCAACCTCGCTCGCATGGAACTCAAACTCATTTTCCAAGAGATCCTCGAGCGCATTCCGGATATGAAACTTGCCGGCGATGTTGAAATTCTCCGCTCCAATTTCATTGGTGGCGTGAAGCACATGCCGGTGACATTCACCCCTGGCGCCCGCAAAAATCCTGCCCCCTACGTGAAGGCCTAAATCTGACACTCGTAGTACCTTGGTGGCACACACCTGGGGAGAGTGGACATGTTTGACCTGAAGATCGTTGGTGGGACGATCGTCGATGGAACCGGTGCAGACCGGTTCATTGGCGATATCGGAATTCGCGACGGAAAAATCATTGCGGTGAAACGCGGCGGTGGCCTTGAAGGTGACGCGGCCGAAATCATTGACGCCACTGGTTATGTCGTGGCGCCTGGATTTGTCGACATTCATACTCATTACGACGGTCAAGTCACATGGGATGGATTACTCGAACCATCAAGTGGTCACGGTGTAACCACCATTGTGAGTGGTAACTGCGGTGTTGGTTTCGCGCCCGTGCGTCCCGGCTATGAAGACGACCTCATCGAATTGATGGAAGGTGTCGAAGATATTCCCGGCACCGCATTAAGCGAAGGCATGACATGGGGTTGGGAATCTTTCCCCGCATATTTAGATCGCATTGAACAACAAGATCTTGCCGTTGATTTCGGTGTGCAAATTGCGCATAGCGCGGTGCGCACTTATGTCATGGGTGATCGCGGTGCCCGTAACGAACCAGCCAGCACCGAAGACATCGATTTAATGGCGAAGTACGTACAAGAAGCAGTAGAAGCCGGTGCACTTGGTTTCTCCACCTCACGCACCTTGGGCCACCGCGCCATGAACGGCGAACCAGTTCCTGGAACTTTCGCCGCCGAAGACGAACTGTTTGGTTTAGGTCGCGCCATGGCGCGCGGTGGCACCGCTGTTTTCGAATTAGCGCCAATGGGTGCAGCCGGTGAAGACATCATCGCTCCGAAAACAGAAGTTGAATGGATGCGTCGTTTAGCCGCCGACATTGATCGTCCCGTTTCGTTTGCGTTAATCCAAGTTGATGCCGCACCAAATTTGTGGCGCGAGATCATGGCCGAATCATTAGCGGCGCATGAAGCCGGCGCGCCGATCTATCCGCAAATTGCGGCTCGCCCATTTGGCATGTTGCTCGGCTTCCCGGGACATCACGCGTTTTCAAAGCGCCCCACTTATGTGAAGTTGGCCAGCAAACTTTCGCCCGCCGAATTAGCAGTCGAATTACAAAAGCCGGAAGTACGCGCCGCGATTTTGTCGGAGACCGATCTTCCTCCTGATCCCACGAAGTTGTTCGATGGACTTAATTCGTTGGCCCAAGGAATGGTCGATCGCACCTTCCGTTTAGGTTCGCCGACCGATTACGAACCGACACCCGATCAATCAGTGGCAGCCATTGCCAAACAACGTGGTGTAGATCCGCTGGAAGCGCTTTACAACTTATATGCGGAATTCAACGCCGGCGCGATGTTGATGGTTCCGTTCTTTAACTATTCCGATGGCAACCATGACGCCATTCGCGAAATGCTTCTGCACCCTGCCGGTGTGAGTGGCCTTTCCGATGGCGGTGCACATTGCGGAATGATTTGTGATGCCTCCTACCCCACCTATTTGCTTTCGCATTGGGCGAAGGGTCGCACACGTGGTCCGGGCTTACCGCTCGAATACGTCGTGAAGAAGCAATCACTTGATACCGCCATGCTTTATGGCCTCACCGATCGCGGTGTCATCGCCGAAGGCAAGAAAGCCGATATCAACATCATTGATATGAACGCCATTGATATTTCGATGCCGAACATGGCCTATGACTTGCCCGCCGGCGGAAAGCGCTTATTGCAAACGGCAACTGGTTATGTGAACACCATCGTGAGTGGCGTTGTTACTCGTCGTAATGGTGTTGACACCAAGGCTCGTCCGGGCAAGTTAGTGCGCGGTCGTCAGTAATCGTTCGCCAACAACTCATTGCAAAACGTCTCGAAGTACCAACACATATAAACCACATCCTTGGAAGGAAATTGAATGTCATCGCTTGCAGGTCGTAGTGCCATCGTTACCGGTGGTGGAACAGGTATCGGCGCCGCATGTGCCACTCGTTTAGTTGAAGACGGAATGAACGTCACCATTTGTGGACGCACCGAAAGCCGCCTCACCGAAGTTGCTGATCGCATCAAAGCATCCGGTGCCGCGGGAACCATTCGCACTCAGGTCACCGATGTCACGGTTGAAGAAGATGTGGCCAAACTGGTTGCTGACCATGTGGCGGCATTTGGACGTCTTGATGGATTTGTCGCCAACGCCGGTGGTGGTGGCGGTATGGGTCCGTACCACTTGCAACAAACCGATGAATTCCTGCGTGTTTTGCATCTCAATGTGCTCGGCACCATGTTGTCGGTGAAGTACGCCGTTCCTCATATGGTTGCCGCCGGTGGTGGCTCCTTCATTGGCATGTCGTCATTAGCGGGACATGTTCCGCATGTGATGTTTGGCGCGTACTGCGTTGCTAAGGCCGGCATTGAAGAAATGATGCGTAACGCCGCCGATGAATACGGCGAAGTCAAAGTGCGTTTCAATTCAATTCGCCCCGGTTTCATTTCAACCGAAATCATGGAAGGCATTCCGCGCGATTCGGCGGTGTACGACTCGTACATCGTGAACACACCACTCGGTGATGTTGGTGAGCCCGAAGACGTTGCCAACTTGGCTCGCTTTTTGATTTCTGATGACGCACGTTGGATCACCGGAACATCAATCAACTGTGATGGCGGCCATCACCTTCGTCGTGGCCCCGATTTCCGACCCTTTATCGAACCGGCCATCGGACACGACGCTCTTGTCGCCCGCAAGCCGGTTGGCGGTTGAGTGCTCGGACTTTTTTTCGATCTGCGTAACCCGCAACCTTGGGCGAAACCTTGGCCTGAGTTCTACGCGCGCACCCTTGATTCCATTAGTGCCGCCGAACAAATGGGATTGCATTCGGTTTGGGTAACCGAACATCACCTCTTTGATGACGGATATATGCCGCAGCCGCTGACGTTTTTGTCTGCGATTGCGGCCCGCACATCAAACGTGGTGCTCGGCACCGCAGTAACACTGCCCGCTCTTCGTCCTCCCGCATTGGTGGCCGAAGAAGCGGCGGTTGTTGATCAACTTTCGGGTGGACGTTTACAACTCGGATTCGGCGCCGGCTACTCACCGCGTGAATACCAACTGTTTGGTGCCGATGTCGCAAAGCGCTATTCGCTAACCGACACTGCGGCAATGGAAGTGCGTCGTTTACTTGATGAACGCATCACCACTCCTCCGGCGGCGCAAAACCCATTCCCGATTTGGATGGGCTATCAAGGCCCGCAAGGAGCTCGTCGGGCTGGTCGCATGGGAACTGGCCTTTTGAGTTTGGATAAGTCGCTACTTGAGCCTTACCGACAAGGTTTAGAAGAAGGTGGCCATGATGTGGCTACTGCTCGCACTGGTGGAATGCTCGACATCATCGTGGCTGACGATCCTGAATCTGCCTTTGAACGGATCCTCCCCCATTACGCGCATCAACTCAACACTTATCGCGCCGCATCGGTGGCGGGCTCGGGAGCACCAACGCCAAAAGAAATTGGTCTCGACAAATTACGCGCACAAAAAACTGGTGCCGGTTCTATTCCTGGTTTGCGCGTTCTAACGGTTGACGAAGCAAAGGCGGCGATCGCCGAAGAAATTGCCGATGCGCCCGTGCAACATGTGTATTTATGGGGATCAATTGCGGCAATGCCCGATGATCTTGCTGATCGACATATCGAATTAGTCAGCCGCGAACTCGCACCGCATTTTTCGGCTTAAGTAAAAGCGCTATTGCAGCGGCGGCAACAAACCAAGTTCGCGGGCAATTTCTTGTGCTTCTAAATATTTGCCGTTGGCATAATTTTGCGGGCCTTCAGTGGCTAACCACACCAATGCCTCGCCGATGACTGAAGGATCAACACCGCGTGCGGAGATCTCTTCGAGTTCATTCACCATCTTGGTGCGTTCCGTTGCGACGAAACCGGGATCAACGCTATAAGCCCAAATTCCATCGTCGCCGTATTCAAACGCAATGCGATCGGCCGCACGATGGAAACCTGCTTTGGCGGCGCAATAGGTAAGCGCCGGTCCCCCTTGACCTATCGGCATTGTTAACTTCCAGCGACCCGCACCGGAACCAATGTTGATGATGACGCCGCTTTTCCGCTCGACCATATGTCGCACTTGCGGTTGCAATAACAACAATTGCGCCGTGAGATCACCCCAAAGTTGTTTTTCAATTTCTGCGGCGGGAGTATCCAAAAGTTTGCCGGGAACTGACCCGACATAAATCGCGTTGTTCACCACCACATCAAGATGTCCAAGTGCTTCGATTGCCGCTTCAACCGCCGGCACTAATGCGTCTTTGTCTAAAAGATCAAGAGGAATCTGCACCGCTTTTTGGCCGCAAGCAGTGATTTCCGCAGCCGTTGAGGCCAACGAGCCTGGCAAAATTTGCCCATCATCAGTTAATGCACTTTTATCGCCATCAACCACGGTGCGGGCCGTGATGGCAACATCAAACCCGTTGCGGGCAAATGCAATGGCCGTAGCGCGACCAATACCGCGACTAGCGCCGGTTACTAAAACGGTGCGAGACGTCATTGTCTGACCTCACCAAAGACTTTGTTGGCGCAAGGAACGGAAAAGGCGACGGGCATCAACAAATGAATGATTGTCATGATCTTCGCCCCAAGTGGTGATGCCATCAAACGACCAACGAGTTAAGCAATTGATGGTGTACAAGTTTGGGTTAATCAAAAACGACAATGAATTTGTGGTTTCACCGGAAGCCGAAAACTCACGACCTAACTCATCAACACCTTGCAACTGCACAAGTGTAGGAACGCCTTCGCTATTACGTTCAATAACAGTGCGTTCCCCGCTCACTAACTTCGCCCACTGGCCGTCTTTCATATACGAACCGTGAATGGCAATACATCCCGTTCCGAAATCCATTGTGATCGCATGAAAGGCATGCTCATCGCTGGCTGTGGCGTAGGAATAACCGCCACGTTGTGACGCACCGCCATGAATTCCCTGACCATATTGCGGGCGTGGTCCCCATGAACGATCGCGGAAACCATAAGCATCTACATCAATGACTTCGCCGTGCAATGTGATTGTGCCTTGATAGCGACAGGGCTGATCAACATGCGATTGACCCAACATATTGGGCGCCACAATGCCGGTGACGAGCAGATCGACGTGGATTTCATCGCCGTCATCAGGATCGTCATAACGAATACGCCATTGTTTTTGCGGCTCTAAACATTCATAGCGAATGCCATTGGCCAGTGAAATATTCGTCAGCGGTTCATCCGGCAAGGGCAGATGCCAAAACTGTTTTGCATAAACGCATGTTTCGGGCCGCTCATTGAATCCGTCCCAGAAAAACGCTCCGCCTGCCGCAACTTTCTGATTGGTTTTGAAATAGGGATACAACTGACCAGAAAGATTGCGTTCGGGAACAGCAAACGTGAACCAACACGTTTCGGTCCATTCAGGATCGTCGCTGGTTGGCGGATGAAATTCGTCGTCGGGATGCATTGCCATGGCGCAATTACATCAAGCCAGAGAAATCGGCCTGACCCGTCACCATGGCGGCGGTGAAGCCCATATCGACATGCAAGTTCACGCCATTAATGAAGGCGGCTGCGTCGCTTCCCATAAAGGCGAGCGGCGGGGCAATGTCGCTGGCCACCGCCATACGACCATTGCCTTGTACCGACACACTCCACTCGATTGGCTTATCGCCCATCGTGGCGCGGAAATCTGTCATCAACGGCGTATCAACCGGTGCCGGACAAATGCTGTTAATGCGCACACCTTGACGAATTGAACTGTAAGCGCGTCGCATTGTGTACACCTGCATGCACATTTTCGAAAAGGCATACACGTCATTAACAACTTCGGGATGAGCTTCTGCCCAATCCAAAAATTCGTCCCAATCTTCGATATCTAACAGCGTGTTGATATCGGCCAGTTGTGCGGGCCAACCGTTACCAGCCATTGATGCGGTGTACACGATTGTTCCGCCCGGACGTACACGATCGATAAGCGTGTCGGTTAAACGTCGTGATGCGGCAACATTCACGGCCATACATGTGCGCACGCCAGCATTGGCCGCCACACCCGCGTTCGAAAACACAGTGTCGATTGGGCCTTCAACCTGAGCCAGCGCCGCATCCAGCGCATCTTTATCGGCGAGGTTCACTTCAATGAACTTGTCGCATTTTGCCTGCGGTTTTTTCAGGTCAAGGACGGTGATATGCGCCGCGTTCATATCGGCCAAAAGTTCAAGTAGCGATGCACCGATACCAGTTGCTCCACCGGTCAGCACAACGTTCTTACCCGAATAATCAAAATTCGCGATTTTGCTCATCGCATTCCCCCTTCGTGCGAATCCTTCGCTCCCCGAACCTAGAAAGTAGGCGATCGGCTGTCAATCTGCGGCGCAAGCGAGCAGGATTCACGTCCGCTGTCGTGCCATGATCTAACCACCGAATGCGGGGGCAAAGGAGTAATCATGGCGTACCCACTCGAAATTGGTGGACTCAACGACTATCCAGTGAAGGTCGGCAGCATGTTGTTGACCATGGTCGATCCCAATAAAAGATTCGAAGCGGCATACAACCGTTGGTATGAACGCGATCATTACTTTGCCGGCTGCATGGTGGGTCCATGGCAGATGTCCGGTTCACGTTGGGTCGCACCGCGTCGCTTGAAAGATTTACGTTGGCCCGCCGGCGATACAACCGTTGCGAATCCCACCGATGCCGGTTCCTATGTCGCCATTTATTGGATTCAAGATGGCCATCACGAAGAGTGGAACCAATGGGGACAAGACACCGTTGCGTGGTTGTATTCCAATGGACGCGGTTTCCCGGAGCGCCGACATGCCCACACCAATCTGTTTGATTATGTCGGTGCGGCTAATCGCGATGCTGATGGCGTACCGGTCGAATGCGCACTTGATAGCGCCTACGACGGAATCTTTTGCATGTGGTTTGACAGTCGTGATGGAAAGAACGCGCGCCAAGTTCACGCGGAACTTTCATCCAATGGCATTTACGACGAATTAATGGCGAATACCGCAATTGAAATTGTTTCCTCTTGGACTCCGGTCGCAAATCCAGCCGAAGACCAACCAATGGATTTAGGCACCAAAGCGGGTGGCCCCGAGCGTTTGGTACAAATTGCATTTGTGCGCGGTGATGTCACAAACGAAATTCAAAAAGTTCGCGCTTATACCGATGCCGTCGCCCAAGCAGGATTGGCCGATGTTCATCTTGTGGCGCCGTTTTTCCGCACGGTGGTTGGAACCGATACCTACGTTGACGAATTGTGGTGAGCCATGAGCGTTGATCCGTTTTCTCCGGCGACGTTAGGTCCGCTCACGTTAAAGAACCGCTTTATAAAAGCGGCCACCTTTGAAGGCGTGATGACTGATGGTTATGTCTCCCAAGAGTTAATCGATTTCCACTTGCGTCCGGTACGCGGCGGTATCGCCATGACAACCGTTGCGTATTTAGCAATTGCTCCTGAAGGCCGCACCAGCAAAGACACCATTTGGTTGCATCGCAAAACCTTGCCTGGTCTGCGCAAACTCACCGATGCCATTCATGAAAACGGTGCTTTAGTTGCAGGGCAAATCGGACACGCCGGACCAGTCGCCGATGCCAAATCAAACGGTGTTCCCTCATTAGGTCCGAGCCGAATGTTCAATCCGGTGTCGGGCAAAGTCACACGCAAAATCACACCGACCGAAATTGATCGCGTCATCGAGGATTACGCCAAAGGCGCAACCATCATGACCGAGGCCGGATTCGATTCCATCGAAGTTCATCTGGCACATAACTATTTGCTGTCGTCGTTTTTGTCGCCGAAGTTCAACAAGCGTTCCGATGACTATTCCGGTTCATTAGAAAACCGTGCACGGTTTAGCCGCGCCGTTGTTGAGGCGGTACGCCAAGCCGCGGGGCCGCATATGGCCGTAACCGCCAAGATCAGTCTTGATGATGGCGTGGGCGGCGGCTTTAAGTTGCCCGAAAGCGCCGAGTTCGCACAAATGCTTGAGTCCGATGGTCACCTCGATGCGCTCGAACTCACCGGTGGGTCATCATTAGCCAACCCTATTTATTTGTTTAAAGGTGAAGCACCGCGCAAGGAATTCGCCGACCAACTCGGCGGTGTCGCCAAACTTGGTTTCAAACTCTTTGGCAAAAAATTCATGCCTTCTTATCCGTTTGAAGAGGCGTACTTCCGTCCGAAAGCTTTAGAAGTACGACGAAGCGTTTCGATGCCGCTTATTTTCTTAGGCGGAGTCAACAAACTCGCAACCGTGCAACAAGCCATGGATGACGGTTTTGATTTCGTCGCCATGGGGCGAGCCGTCTTGCGTGAGCCCGATTTAATTTTGCGCATGCAAGAAGGTCGCCAAGTTGAAGGCAATTGCATTCATTGCAATAAGTGCATGGTGTCAATTTATTCCGGAAGTCGTTGCGTGATTGATAACCCGCATCCGATTGTTCCCAGTGGTCCGGTGGCGTGAACGAACAAGAACTCGCCGCCGCCGTTGATGTTTCCGCTTTAGAAGAGTGGATAGATGACAACGTCGGTATGCGCAACGGTCCACTGCGGGTGTCGCACCTATCGGGCGGCTCGTCCAATCTCACCTTGCGCATCGACGATGACAGCAATTCCTATGTTCTACGACGCCCACCATTGGGTGCGTTCTTGGCTACGGCCAACGACATGGGTCGCGAATTCAAAGTGCAGAAGGGGCTCTACCCCACCGATGTTCCCGTGCCTAAGCCCGTGGCTTTTTGCGAATCCGATGACGTTATCGGCGCGCAGTTCTACTTGATGGAATTTTTAGACGGTGTCGTTTATACCGACGCTGAAAAGGTGGCGCATTTAAATGAAGCGCAATCACGGGATGCCACCTTTGCCTTAATCGACAATTTGGCGCGGGTCCATGCGGTTGACTTTGAAATGGTCGGACTTTCCGATTTAGGTAAACCAGAAGGTTTCGTGACACGCCAAGTTTCCCGATGGTGCGGTCAATGGGAAAAATCGAAACAACGCGATTTACCCGCCATTGATGAGTTAGCCCGTCGGCTTGAACGTTCTATTCCGACCACAAGTGATTCATCGATTGTGCACGGTGACTATTCGTTCAATAACACCATGTGGGATCGCAATGACCCCACCAAAATGATCGCCATTTTGGATTGGGAAATGTCCACTCTTGGCGATCCGCTTACCGATGTGGGAATGGTGGCGGTGTATTGGGGAGCCGCCGGCGAACGAATGTGGCGCGGACGTTCCCCGCAACCTCATCGTGCAAACCCTGGGTTTGGCAGTGTTGATCAACTATTGGCTCGTTACGAACAACAAAGTGGTCGAGCCATAGACAACATTGATTTTTATCAAGTGTTAGCGGTATTCAAATTGGCGATCATCACCGAAGGCGCATTAGCCCGCATACGACGCACGCGTCCCGATGAATCAACCGCGCATGTTGAACAAACCATTGCTGATTTGGCTGCGATTGCGTTAGAGATTGCTGACTCGTCGTCGATGCAATCATTACGCGGCGCCTAGGGCTGATCGATTACGCGAGTCTCGGTGAATTCAACTTGTAAATGACGCTGGCGGATCTTCCAGCCTTCATCACTATGGGCATAGTCGTCGAGATAGCGAATATGCATGACGTAATCCTCTAGTTGCCCGCGCTCATTTTTTTGAATGTGATGGGCTTGGCAATAGGTTTCACCGGTTGCTTGTGTTTCATTCACCGATGTGAACGTGGAATTCATCACATAGTGCATCGTCACTTCATAACGCGCCAGACCCGCAAAGGCTTCGGCGATTGCGGCACGCCCATGCCGAGAACGAACCGGTTCACTTTGTCCCCGATGATAAATTTCGAGCACTCCGTCGGGCAAAAAACATTGCGCGGCCGCTTCACCGTCAACCGTGTCGGCGGCTTTGGCATAGGCCAACACCAGCGCGCGCAACTGATCGTTCATTGCCATTGTCATCAGGCACTCGTCGGCGGAGCGAACGTCCAACCTGGAAGCAAGCCCAAATCGGAACAAAGTTTCGGTGCGAAAATCCACTTACCTAAGAACTTGTCCGCTTCTTGATGTGTGGCCAACCAGGCCACCACCTGACCGGTTGCTTCAGCGGGTTCGCTGCCATAACCAGATTCGTATTCGTCATCTGGTTTGGCCGCTTTACGCGCTTCGGTGACGACGTTGCCCGGATCAACATTGAAGGCGCGCAATCCTTGGCTGCGGTATTCGGCGTTGATGCCACCGGCGACACGAGCAAAAGCGGCCTTGGAGGCGGAATACAAAATGCCCCAGCCACCCTCTCCCGGAGGCCCTTGCGGATCGAGACGGGCTGAGCCCGACACCATATTGATGATGTTGCCGCTACCCCGTTCGACCATATGCGGTAACACACCTTGAATTAACAAAATCTGGTGCATGAAGTTTCCGACCATTAGCGCCGTCATTGAATCAACAGTGAGATCAGCAATGCGATCGAGAGTGCCAACGCCGCGATAAATCGCGTTGTTGAACAACACATCAATTCGTCCCCATTCGTTAAGAACAGTTTTTGGTAATTGCTCAACCGATGCTCGATCAGATAAATCCATCGGCACGATTAAGGCGCGCTGATTGCGCTGCTCAACTTCTTCGGCCGTTTTTTCAAGACTTCCAGGAACGGCCACGATTTTGTCTTCGCGTACCGAGTTTGGTTCGGCAATGCCCGTTCCTTCTTTAACCGTGCGGGCGCTTAACACCACATCAAAACCGGCTTCGGCTAAAGCCAAGGCGCCGGCCCGTCCAATACCGCGGCTAGCACCGGTCACGATCGCTACTGGAGCACTCATATTTCCCCCTCACAACTTGGCGATAACCGCCGAAGGAAAAACTAGTTGACCTTGGCCGCCGGTGTTTTCGCCGAACGCACCAAAAGCGGATCGGCAACGGCCAATACCTTTCCGCCGACCTTTAAGGCCCGACCCGAGAGCCCCGGATGAGCAGGATCAACCAAATTCGCCATGATGTCGAGCACCAACTTCATGGTGAATCCCGTGGAGAGCGCCATTTGCAATAACACCGATAACAAACGGGGTCGTCCGATCACCCAAGCGAAGCGACGCGCTGTTGCAAAAAACGGATCGTATTCATGTTCAAGAATTTCGCGATAACGATCGGTGGCAGTAAGTGGTGAGGCCAAGAAACATTCAGCAAGATGACGACCTGATTCCATGGCGTAATCGATACCTTCGCCATTAAACGGATTCACTAATCCGGCCGCGTCACCAACCACCGCCCAACCAAGACCGGTGCGCACATCAACATGCATTGGTAAACGCCATGCTTTAGGACGGTCGATGAAATGACCCATGCCCCAACTCTTTTTCACTTGATCGTGATACGCATCCAACATTTTGTTGAGATTGAGATCAGAAAAATTACGCATTGTCGAAAGCGCGCCAACACCAATGTTGACGATGCCATCACCGGCCGGAAACACCCATCCGTATCCAGGAATAAGCGAACCATCGGGACCGGAAACCGTTAAACACGCTTCCATATAACGATCATCAGCGCGTTCAGCCGGCACATAGGCGCGAATCGCCAAACCAAAAGGTGAAGTTTCAACGCGGTTAGCACCAACGGCGCGGGCCGGAGCCGATCCAGCACCGGAGGCGATGATGACTAAATCAGCAAACGTTTTTTCACCGTTCGCTTCCACACCAACAACACGACCGTTTTCGATGATGGGTTGCGCGGCGGAATGTTCACGCATAATCGCACCCGAACGAATCGCTTCTTCCATGATCATGGCGTCGAATTGTGCACGCGGTGCCACCGCACCAACCGGAGGAAACACACCATCAGGCCATAACACTTCGCGTTCCGTTTTTCCGGCTTGTACGCGCAAACCATCAATGCGATGGAAGCGATCAACATCAACACCGAGTCGACGACATTCAGCAATTGCGCGCGGCGTTAAACCATCGCCACAAGATTTGTCGCGGCCTTGTGCGGCTTTTTCAAACAGATGAACATTGGCGCCACCTCGAGCCAGCCATGCCGCTGCCGATGAGCCTGCGGGCCCGGCACCGATCACTGCGACATCGACTCGTGACATGGCCTCAGTCTCGCCGGTTCAGCGCCGAAATCCTCAGTCGATATGCCAGAAGGATGGGTCAAATGTCGCTTGGGCGCAGCGATGGACCGGAAATTGGTCCCAATGGCTCTTGTAGCGCTTGGAGAACTGCCGCAACGGAATCGACGTCTCGCACAATGGCCCGCTTCTCGGGGTCTAGAAAACCGAAACTCACGGCCTGGTCGAGGAACTGCAGAAGGGGTGTCCAGAAGTTTTCGAGATTCACCACTGCAACCGGTTTGTTATGAATACCAAGTTGCGCCCAGGTGGCGATCTCGGCCAACTCTTCGAGCGTTCCTAAACCGCCCGGCAATGCCACGAAGGCATCGGCCTCTTTTGCCATACGCGCTTTTCTCTCATGCATTGATGCCACTTCAATAAGTTGCGTGACACGTTGATGACCTTTTTCGGTGCGGAATAACCCTTTTGGAATTACTCCAATTACTTCGCCGCCATGATCGAGCACGGAATCGGCGACGATCCCCATAATGCCGACCGAACCGCCACCGTAAACAAGGCGAATGTTTTCTTTCGCCATCAGCGCGCCCAGTTCGAATGCGGCCTCACGTATTGCGGGCGATGAACCTTCACGCGAACCGCAATACACACAAATCGTTTTCACCACTAGGCCAGCCTATGGGTTAATCGGTGAGCAACGAAGTGAATAAGCCACACTGAAACGCCAAACGGGCGCCGAGATACTCGGCGCCCGCAATGCTCGGGGGGGAGGACTCGAACCCCCAACAACTGGGCCAGAACCAGACGTGTTGC
>CAYOHV010000019.1:0-16199 GCA_964403825.1 uncultured Bifidobacterium sp.
CGCTTAATAGATCTGCAATGCGCAGTAGGAAGTTCACGAACTCGGTGGTGGGCGTTGAGGGACTCGAACCCCCGACCCTCTCCTTGTAAGGGAGATGCTCTAGCCAACTGAGCTAAACGCCCGAGAGCGCAGCATCGTAGACCAACATGCTGGCCGACGAAAATTTCGCTATCGCTGCAAATTAAAAACGGCTGCGGGTGGCCAAAATCTGTTCCAACAATTCAGCATTGGCCGCCGCAATGGGTCGGCGACGATCTGAATGTTCGAGCGTGACTAAATCGCGATTTTCAAAATCGGCCATCACGGCGCCGGCTTCAGTGCAGACCAACATGCCGCCGAGGTAATCCCAGGAACCATGCGCGCTTTTCAATGTGCAGTCCATATAACCGTCAACAACTCCGCATGCCACTGCACATAAATCAAGTGCGCATGCACCAAGTGCGCGGAATTGTTTCCAACCCAACCAACCGGGGGGCAATCCCGACATTGCAAGAAGTGATTGCGAAAGTTGCGTGACCTTCGAAGGTTGAATTGGTTCACCATTACGACGCGCCCCGCCACCGCGCACTGCATCGAAACGATCACCCGTTGCCAAGTTCACTACTAACGATGCGCGCGGACCATCAGCGTCAACCGCACACAAACTGGTGGCATACCAAGGAATGCCGCGACTGGCATTAGTTGATCCATCGACCGGATCTAACACCACACAAATTTCTGCTTCGGGACGATGACGACCCGACTCTTCACTTAATACGCCAAGTCCGGCGCGTTCTAACACGGCCAACGCGGCAGCATCGGCGGCGAGATCAGAGTGATATTGGCTGGCAGTTGTGCCCGCTAATCCCCAATCGGAAAGATCACCTAACGCTTGGGTAATTGCCGATGCGGTCTCGTCGAGTACCTCTCGCAATGTTTCATCGTTCACCGTTTCACTTTAGTTGGCAGTTATCGAGTTCGATGATGCCGAAGCGACCGATTCTCCCTTTGCGTTTACGGCCGTCACCCGGAATGTGAGTGATGTGCCGGCGGTAAAGCCGTTCATCACAATTGCGGTTGAGGCCGATCCCACTTCACCAATTTTGCGTTGGGTGAAGCCAGATGGCGCAGTCGCATCGGCCGTGACCAAATAGATGTAGTAGTCAACGATCGGCGCTTCGCCAGTGGAAGTAGGAGCTGACCAATTTAAGTTGATATCGCCGCTATTGGTTCCGAAACTGGCCGTCACTGATGTCGGCGCATTTGGCACTGTCGGACACTTGCTCCAATTAGGACGACTGGTCACCCAGGCAGTCGTGTCGGCATCAAACTTGATTGGTGCCGTGCGAATCGTCGACACACACCATGCGGCCAAATTTTGGTTAAACGATGACGCACGATCAAACATGCCACCCATCGTTCTCACCCGTGAGGTGTCCCAACTCGCCAATGGTTGATTGAATGCCGATGCCCGCTCAAACATATTGCTCATTGTTTGCACATTGCCGGTGTTCCAACTGTTGATCGATTGATTGAACGCCGATGCTCCGGCAAACATACCTTGCATCGACGTGACATTGGCCGTGTTCCAGTTGCCGAGCGATTGATTAAAGGCCGACGCTTCGCTGAACATCCAATCCATATTGGTGACATGGGAAACGTCCCATGAATTGATTGACGAATTAAATCGCGATGCACCATCAAACATTGCTTCCATGGTGGTGACTGTGCTGGGAAGGCTGGTTGCCACCGTTGTGAGGTTGGTCGCACCCTTAAAGGCTTTGAAATATGAAGTGGCACCAGTGTCGCCAAATGATTTCACTTCTGTGATCTTGTCGTTACCAACATAGGAATCATCTTCCGCCCGCAATCCGAATCTCGAAAATGTGCCAATGATCTTAATTGTGTGCACACCATTTGTTGCGTAGGTGCATGAGGCCGTGCCGGGATTGACGCGTGCCGAAATAGTTGCCGGACAACCAGTTCCCGTTCCGCCCCAATCAATGCGCGCTTCGGCATCACTACTTAATGGCAACGAAACGGTTGTGCCGGTTGCGCCCTTCGTCGTGTCAACCACCAACGTCATTGCGCCACCCGTTGAAATAACACTTGAGAGCGTTGAGGCCGTCGAGAGACCTTTAATGTTTTTCGCCCGCACTTTAAAGGTGTAACTCGTTTCTTTTTCGAGACCAGTAATGGTTAACGATGTCCGGTTCGATCCGACGAGAATCTCCCGAGGACCCGCAGAGTTATCGGGTGATGAAACTCCATCAGCGGCGAAGACCGAAATTTGATAGTCGGTAATTTTCGCTCCCCCATCTGCTGGAGCCGTCCAACTCAAGGCAACCGTTGTGCTTCCAGCCACACCAGAAACACCGGTTGGAGCACCAGGAGCTTGCGGGCACACCCCGAAATTCGGACGACTATCACTAAGGGTCCATGCAGTGGCACCGCTAGCAAAGTTGACGGCATTGTTCGTTACGGCATTGAGCACAACTTTGGCGACACACCAGCCGGAAAGATTCTGATTAAACGATGTGGCCCCCGAAAACATTTCGTGCATCGTCACAACATTGCCGGTGTTCCACGTCGAAATGTCTTGATTAAATGCGGTGGCCCGCAAGAACATGCGGCTCATATCAACCACGCCACCGGTATTCCACGTCGTTATGTTCTGATTGAACGACGTTGCACCAGTGAACATGTCTTCCATCTCGGTGACCTTGCGTGTATCCCATGCGGAAAGATCCTGGTTGAACGCCGTTGCACCGAAAAACATTGATCGTGTCGAGGTGATATTTGAGAAATTCCAAGTCGAAAGGCTTTGATTAAACGAAGTTGCATCGCGGAACATTTCCGTAACTCCGGTGAGTGACGCTGTATTCCAACTCTGCATACTTTGGTTGTATGCCGTTGCCCCGAAGAACATTCCGTTCATTTCGACAACCTTGGCAACGTTCCACGAATTGATCGACGTATTAAATGCGACGGCATGTTCGAACATGCTCGACATCTTCGTGACATTTCCGGTGTCCCAAGCGCCGATGTTTTGGTTGAATTTTTTCGCCCCGAAGAACATGTCAGTCATTTCTTCGACCCTGGATGTATCCCATTGATTTAGTGGCTGGTTAAACACATCAGTTAAGGCGAATGTGCGCCACATCTTCGTCACGTTTGCGACGTTCCATGAATTGAGCGGTTGATCAAACTTCTTCGCACCGAGAAATGCAAACGACATGTCCGTTACTTTCGAAACATCCCAATTCGAAATCGGCGAATTAAATGCTTCGGCATCACTAAATGTTTGGAAAAGAGTCGTGACCTCAGCGGTATTCCAACTATTAAGTGATTGATTGAACTTCAGTGCTCCGGCGAAGGTGTAGGAAAGTTTCGTAACTTTCGACACGTTCCATGAATTGATTGGCTGATTGAATGCTTTGGCCTGAGAGAACGTTCGATGCAGCGTGGTGACGTTTCCGGTATCCCAATTTCCGATGGCTTGATTAAAGGCCTCTGCGCCTTCAAATGTTGATGAAAGATCAGTAATCCGGGACGTATCCCATAATCCGATATTGGTCGCCGCCGCGTTGCTCGAATCGGCGTTAAAGGTCAACGCGCCTTTAAACATCTTCGCAATATCGGTAACAGTGTTAGGAAGAGTGCTTGGCACCCACTTCAAACTCACGGCATCTTCAAAAGCCGCTTTGTAACTGGTTGCGCCGGTCGTGCCGAACGACTTCACCGCCGTAATTTTTTCCCGACCCGCACATATCCCAGTGAAACCGTTGAGACAGCCAGAGTCGATATCGGTTCCGAGCCGCGTGAACGATCCATAAATCTTTATTTCAAAAACTCCGCCGGTGTTGTAGTCGCATTGAATAGTTGGCCTATTTGCAACTGGTGTTACTGACGATGGGCAATTTCTGCCGTCACCGCCCCATTTAATTTTCACATTGGCATCTTGACTAAGCGGCAACGCGACTCGTTTACTTGGTGCATTAATGCGCGTGTCCACTTCTAACACCATCGGGTCGCCAACCGTTACTTCCATGGTTGAACCAGACCACTCAGAATCTCCCGCAGCATTTACCGCGGCGACTTGAAAGAGCACGCTGTCGCCGCTGTTGAATCCTGCGATCGTCACTGATGGAGATGAGGAACCAGTCGCCATTGCCGCCGTCCAAGTCGCTCCATTGTCAAGTGAACTTCGTGTCTTGTAGCCCGTAATGGCGCTTCCACCGTCGGTTGCTGGCGCACTCCATTGCAATGTCACCGACGAAGTTGATGCCGAAGCCGACGTACCTGATGGCTGACTCGGAACGTTGGCAATTTGTACTGATGCTGACTTAGCCGATTCTTCCGAACTTCCCAATGAGTTCTTTGCAATAACCGTAAAGGAGAAAGTTCCTCCGAGCGTCAAGTTAGATATCTGACAACTGCCACCCTGTTCAACCGCTGGCGATCCTGATTGCGACGCAGTGATCGAACAGGTTTTGCTGGCCACTGCATTGTTCGACGAGTCATACGTTTTCACTTCATACGAGGTGAGATCGAGAAGACCGTTATCGGCGTGACGAATTGTTGTTGATGGCGGCGTCACACTCACTGAAACTGCGCCGCCCGTTCCCGATACAGCTCCAACCGTCACCGACGGCGCTGATGGCGCGTTCGGCACCGAACTTCCAACTACGACGACGGCTGACGAATCAGACCAGGCCGAATCCCCTTCGCCGTTCACCGCCGCCACTTGGAACACCAATCGATCGCCGGCGGTGAGGTCGGAAATCGTCGTTGAGGTCGATGTTGATCCCGTGGCCGTTGCTGTCGACCAAGTTGTGCCGTTATTAGTTGAACGGCGCGTCTTGTAATCGGTGATCGCACTGCCACCATCAGATGCTGGTGCAGTCCAACTCAATGCAATCGATGTTGCCGATGGTGTGCCCGTAACTCCCGTTGGCTTTCCGGGAACAGTTGCCGCCGCACCAACCGTTGAGATCACGCTTGAAAGTGCCGATGATGTCGAGAAACCTTTGATGTTCTTGGCGCGCACTTTAAAGGTGAAACCAGTTTCGAGTTTCAGGTTTGTCACCGTCAGCGATGTTCGATCAGAACCAACGTTCAGTACTCGCGTACGTCCCGTTTCATCAGGCGCCGAAACACCATCGGCGGCAAAGACGGAAACTTCATAGTCGGTGATCTTCGCTCCGCCGTTGTCCGGTGCAGTCCAACTCAATGCAATTGATGTGGGATGACCAACGCCGGTGATGTCCGTTGGTGCGCTGGGAACTTGTGGACACACTCCGAAGTTCGGACGACTATCGGCGAGCGTCCAGGCAGTTGCGTTTTGGTCGAAACTCGCCGCATTATCAGTCGTACCGTCACGAACAACCTTCGGTACACACCAACCAGAAAGGTTCTGGTTGAACGCCGTCGAGTCAGCGAACATTCCAATCATCTTCTCGACATTGCTCGTATCCCACGGCGCAATGTTCTGATTGAACGATGTCGCGCCGGAGAACATCCAACTCATATCGGTGACTTTCGACGTATTCCAAGACGAAATGTTTTGATTGAACGCCTCGGCGAAGTAGAACAACTCAAACATGTCGGTGACATTGCCGGTGTTCCAAGACGAAATGTTTTGATTAAACGCACTGGCATTTAAGAACATGCTGCGCATCGTCGTGACATTGCTCGTGTCCCACGACGAAATGTCTTGATTGAACGCACTGGCAAAGGCGAACACACCTTGCATTGAAGTGACACGCGAGGTGTCCCATGATCCGATATTGGTGGCGGCCGCGTTATTGGGATCGTTGTTGAACACCGTGGCGCCATTGAACATCTTGGAAATATCGGTCACGGTGCTTGGCAGCGCGCTCGGCACCGATTTCAGATGATCGGCGTCTTCGAACGCTTCTTTATAACTGGTAGCGCCAGTTGTGCCGAACGATTTTACCGCCGTGAACTTTTCACGACCCGCACAGACCTCGTCGGAACTTCCGACGCATCCGGAATCACGATCAACACCGAAACGTGAGAACGAACCATAAATCTTGATATCGAAAACACCTTCAGTGTCGTATTCACATTTCACCGTTGGTCTGTTCGCTACCGGCGTTACCGATGACGGACATCCGGTTCCGGTGCTACCCCAATCGATCTTGACATTGGCATCTTCGCTGAGCGGTAACGCAACCTTCTTGCTTTGCGAGTTAATGCTCGTATCAACCTGCAACACCATCGGATCGCCAACTGTCACCGCCGATGATGACTCCGACCAGGCCGAATCACCAGCCGCGTTCACCGCCGCGACTTGGAAGATGAACTGATCGCCGGCTGTCAATCCAGTGAGAGATGTTGCGGCTGACGTTGATCCCGTTGCGATTCCCGTCGACCATGTTGTGCCGTTATCAGCTGAACGACGAGTCTTATAACCAGTAATTGCACTGCGACCATTAGAGGCCGGCGCAGTCCATGTCAACGCCACCGATGTTGCTGAACCAGTACCGGTAACTGCGGTCGGTACACCTGGAACAGTGGCGATCTGCACTGAGGTTGACTTCGCCGATTCAACCGAACTTCCCGCCGCGTTCTTGGCGACCACTGTGAAGGTAAACGTGCCATTGAGCGAGAGACCCGTTATTGAGCATGAACCACCTTGTTCAACCGATGGTGATCCGGATTGCGACGCCGCGATTGAACAGGTCTTGCCCGCAACCGCGGTGTTCGTTGAGTCGTAGGTCTTCACATCAAAGGATGTGAGATCAAGACGACCGTTGTTTGCATGACGAATCGTTGTTGATGGCGGAGCCACTGTCACTGTTACTGCACCACCTGATGGCGATACTGCACCAAGGGCACCTGTTGGCGCCGCCGGCGCGCTCGGCACACCACTACCAACAACCACAACAGCCGAGGCATCAGACCACGCCGAATCACCGGCCGCGTTTACAGCTGCAACTTGGAACTGCAAACGATCACCAGCAGTGAGGCCGGTAATGGTTGTTGAAGTCGTTGTCGATCCGGTTGCAGTGGCCGTTGACCATGTCGTTCCGTTATCGGTTGAACGACGCGTCTTGTAACCAGTAATCGCACTGCGACCATCAGAACTTGGCACCGTCCATGACAACGCCACCGATGTTGCTGCTGGCGTACCGGCAACACCCGTCGGCGCATTCGGAATCGTGGCGATCTGCACCGATGCTGACTTCGCCGATTCGACCGAACTGCCATCGGCATTTTTCGCAACCGCACTAAATCTGAAGGTGCCATTCAACGAAAGACCGGTGATCTGGCAACTGCCACTTTGCTCAACTGCTGGCGATCCCGACTGCGAGGCCGCAATCGAACAGGTCTTACCCGCAACAACATTGTTCGACGAGTCATATGTCTTTACGTCATAGGACGTGAGATCGAGATGACCATTATCGGCGTGACGAATTGTTGTTGATGGCGGAGCAACTGTCACTGTTACTGCACCACCTGATGGCGAAACCGCACCAAGTGCACCTGTTGGCGCGGCCGGCGCGTTCGGCACACCGCTACCAACAATGACAACAGTCGAAGCATCAGACCAGGCTGAATCACCAACCGTATTCACCGCTGCAACTTGGAACTGCAAACGGTCACCAGCAGCGAGACCGGTGATGGTCGTTGACGTCGAGGTTGAACCGATGGCCGTTGCGGCCGACCACGTTGTGCCGTTATCGGTTGAACGACGCGTCTTGTAACTGGTAATGGCGCTGCGACCATCTGAAGTTGGCGTTGTCCATGACAATGCTGCCGATGTTGATGCCGCGACACCGGCAACACCTGTGGGGCGTTCGGGAACAGTGGCAATCCGCACGGGCGTTGATTTGGCCGATTCCGGTGAACGACCGGCCGAGTTCACCACAACAACGGTGAACGTAAACGATTCATCGTGGGCCAGTCCCGAGATAAGACACATTCCGCCTTGTTCGGTGCTGGGTGAACCTGCCTGCGTGGCTGTAATTGAACAGGTCTTGCCCGCAACTTCATTATTAGAAGAGTCGAATGTTTTCACTTCGTAGGAAGTGAGATCTAACAGACCATTACTACTGTGACGAATCGTTGTTGATGGTGGTGTCACCGACACTGTCACTGATCCGCCAGTTAATGAAACTGCACCAAGCGCAACTGTGGGAGCAGCGGCGGCATTTGCAACTTGACCTACTGGAGCCGGAATCGTTGTGGTGGTTGTAGTCGTAGATGTTGTCGTGGTGGATGTCGTTGTTGATGTTGTCGTTGAAGTTGTTGTCGACGTAGTCGTCGTCGACGACGTCGTTGTCGGTACAGGAAGAGTTGTTGTCGTAGTGGATGTCGTTGTCGGCACCTGAGTTGTGGTTGGCGGCGCGACTGTGGTTGTGGTGGCACCAGTGGGCGCGATTGGTTGAGGGGTCAAGTTGTTGTTCGGATCGCCAATCGGTAGTGGCGCAATCGGAGCGTTAGGAGTTTCTGGTGCACTCGGATTTTCAGGCGCATTGGTGCTCCTCGGAGCCGTTCGGTTTCGAGCAGCGGCGACAACCGTGGTTGTTGTGGTTGATGTTGTCGAAGAAGTTGTTGTTGTACTGGCGTTGGTATCGTCAGAATTTTCATCGTCAGAGTTCTCCGAATTTTTTCCATTCGAAGATTTTGAATTCTTGTTGGAATCTTTTTTCGACTTCGATTCACTCGTTTTTTCTTGTTTATCGGTGAACGCCGAGTACAACGGAACGATAACGATGCGAGACGAAAGTATTGCAAGAACAATGAGAAGCGCTATAAGAAGTTGCCACTTCACTGACAGTTTAAAAAAATTTTTGAATCTCGATATCAACTTCTTCCCACCCCCGAAGCCAATGACCGAAGTCGTTTAAAAACTGCGCGGTTGTTTCTGAAAAGATGTTAATAAAACTAACAACTCACGTCACCAATTGCCGAAGTCGAAAAAAATTCAACGCACCATTCACTTTGATCTGACAAGTGGAGACGATTTAAGTGAACTCTGTATAGGAGATTCCGAGGCAGTTATGTCCACAACGCATCCGTGAAACGACTTGGCGAAAAACGTGACAATCTTTTGGTGTGGCCGTTATTGATGTTCCCGGATTCATTGCCGATCTGAAAGACCACGCGGTCGATCACGCGTTTCATATTCACGATGAACGTCACTTCGTTGAAACTTATTCAATGCGTCAACTTTGGGAAGTTGACTTACATCCTGAAGAAGCATGTGGAGGACCACTCGATCTCCACCTTTCACTCGAAGTTGATCCCCGTGTCATGCTCGGCTTTGAAGACCGCATGCTCGATTACATCGAAGGAACTGAACCGGCCACTGGCTTTTCTTTTCCGTTGGTCTTCACCTGGACACTTCCGCCGTTAAAGAACTCACCCGACCTGTTGGTGTTGGCAACCGAAATAGCTGGGTTAGGAAGTACCGATTTACCAATTGAAGTTTCCGCTATCGATTCCTATGCAACAGTCACCGATGCACCCGAACGCTCGTTGACAATTGTTTCTCGTCTTGATGTTGGGCTCGATCGCATCTTCTTAGGTCAAGAAGCGTTATGTGATGTGCTCGACACTTGCCATAACGTGAGCATCTGGCTGTTACGCAACGCGGAAACATGGTTGGACCGTTAACGTTCGTGCTCGCCCGGCAACACGAGCAATTTCGCGACGTGATTGCCGCATTGCAATTTGCCGAATGGGCCGACATCTATCCGCAATGGACACTCGACGATGCACGCGCTGAATTAGTGCAGCCTGCGGGTGAAAACGGAATCCCTTGTTCTTGGTTTGCGGTGCGCGACAACAACGTTGTTGGTGCCGTGATGTTGGTGCCCGACGGCGAAGTTGAAAACGACGAAATCGAAGGGCCGTGGGTGGCGGGATTAGTCGTCATCGAATCAATGCGTCATCAAGGCATTGGCCGCGCGCTTATGGAGTTTGTCGAAGCACAGGCCCAACAATTGCAACTCCCCCGCTTGCGTTTAGTGACGCCCAAAAGCGCAGATTGGTATGAGTCGATGGGTTGGGTGCGGGAATTTGAAGTGACACTCGCCGGCGAACATTGCACCGTCTTAACGAATCCTCGAGTGGGAACGCCGCTCGATAATTCAATTCCCTCATAAGCGCGTCAATTTGGGCTATCAATATGGCCATGATTGTTGCCCTAACGCTTGCCGCCTTCGCCATATTCACCATTGCCATGGTGGTGTTGGCCGCACAATTGCGAATGTGGATCACATTGGCGTTAGCGGCTGTCGGTGGCGTGGGCGTCGCTCTATTTGTATGGGGCGTGAAAAGCGCCGTCGATAACTCCAATGCCACGGGAACCACAGCTTTAGAGACCTATCAATTAGCCGGCGGTGTCATCGGTGGCATCTGCGCAATTGCCGCGTTGCTCGTGATGTTTTTCTCAACTCGTCGTTCACGCAAGCGCAATCAACTTGCGGCATCAACACCAGAAACTCAAACGGAAACTTCCGCCGGCGTCAGTTCATAAAGGAACTGATAGCCAAACATCGTGGGCCAAACGCGTACGGCACCACGATCAATCACGGATGCCAATTTTGCCGCTGCGTTTTTCAATGCCGAACCGCTCACCAACAATTCAAACGGTGTGCCGACGGGTTGGCGTTGCACAATGACGAACCCTTGATCAGCAAAAAGTTTTTCGATCGTTTTGCGCGTGAAGAAACGAACATGTCCACGATCCAAAATTCCGCGCTCGTCATAATCGAAACGACCACTCACCACTTTGAGGCGAGGATACCAATGGGCAAAATTCGGAACGCTCACAAAGACTTTCGCGCCGGGCGCTAAAAAGGCTCGGGTTTGTGTGAGCAACTGTTCTGGTTGTACGACATGTTCCAACACATCAGCCAACACCACAACATCAAACGGTTCGCTTTGCGGTAATTGAATTGGCGCGTTGGCGTCGTAACGGTAGAACTCGTCTAAACGTTCTTTGGCCGCAACATGATCGACGATGTCGATTCCGGTGACATGAAAGCCAAGGTCACGAACTTGCGCACCAAAGGCACCGTCGGAACAACCGATATCAAGAACGCGACCACCAGGTTTGGCTTTATTGCGAAACCATGAAAGCAATTGGCCGTGTGAGGAATAGCGGGAATGCTTGACCGCGTAAGCCTCTTCCGTTCCCCCGAATGTCGCGCCAGTCACGAGGCCAGCGTAGTTGCGCCGCCGGTGCGCACCGATGGCCTGAGCACGAAGTGGGGCGGGTGGGGATCGAACCCACGACCAAGGGATTATGAGTCCCGCGCTCTAACCACTGAGCTACCGCCCCGTGGAGCGTGGCTCCGGGGGTGGGGCTCGAACCCACGACCCACTGATTAACAGTCAGTTGCTCTGCCAACTGAGCTACCCCGGAAAGTGAAATGGGGACATTAGCAGCGGCAACTCGTGTTTCCGCCAATCCGCCCTTCTGCGCTATGCCGAGGGCGATTCGCCGCGGATATCAGCGATGATTTCTTCTTCAGTGAGATCAAAGTCGGGATTGAACTCAAGTCCAGGTTCCCAGGTGGCTTCGGGTTGGCGACGCCTTGCCGCCACTACAAATCCCACTGCTCCCGCCACCATGGCGACCGCGGCGCCCAGCACAATTTTCATTGATCACCTTCGAAATATGCCCGCAGTTTTTGATTGCGCTGCGGGTTTCTCAATTTATTTAAGGTGCGCGTTTCAATTTGGCGAATGCGCTCGCGGGTGACGCCGAATTCACGGCCTAACTCTTCAAGAGTGCGGGGCTGGCCGTCGTCTAATCCGAATCGCAGACGCAATAGATCTCGTTCGCGTGGGTCGAGACCTTCAAGCGCTTCGTCGATTGTGTCATGCAACATCATGCGGGCGGCCGCGTCTTGGGGCGCTTGAAACGATTGATCTTCGATGAAATCGGAAAGACTGGCGTCTTCATCTTCACCAACGGGTGAATCTAACGACAACGGGTCTTGTGCAATATGCATGATCTCGCGCACTTTTTCGACGGATAGACCACAACGTTGCGCCAGTTCCGCTTCGGTTGGTTCACGTCGTAACTCTTGCATCATGTCGCGGCGAAAACGCATAACACGATTGACCGTTTCCATCATGTGCGTAGGAATACGAATGGTGCGTGCCTGCGATGCCATGGCGCGCGTAATTGCTTGACGAATCCACCAAGTGGCATAGGTTGAAAACTTGAAGCCCTTTGTCCAGTCAAACTTTTCAACGGCGCGCATTAATCCCATATTTCCTTCTTGGATTAAATCCAGAAGTTGCATGGGTCCACCGGTATAACGCTTAGCGATTGACACCACTAAACGAAGATTGGCTTGGGTGAGTTGGGCTTTGGCGTCTTCACCTTTACGCGCCGAGCGTTCAAGGCGTAAACGTTCCGCTGGATCCATATTTTCGATGGTGCCATCAGCCGAGCGGTCGGCCAATTCTTCCGATGCTTGCGCGCCTTGTTCGATTTGTTTGGCTAACACCACTTCTTCTTCGGCGGTGAGCAGCGGAACACGGCCAATCTCGCGCATATACATGCGCACGGGATCGGAACCGCTGTCATTGCGAGTATCAGTCATCGTTGGCACTCTCCTCTTCGGAAAGCGCAACGGCTTGATCGGTTTCAGTTTCAGTGAGCCAAGCCAACAAATCGAACAACGCTTCGGTATCGGTTTCGAATTCGCTTTCTTGTTCGCGTAAATCCATGATGCGCAAGTTCAACCAAGCAATAGCTTCACTCACCGCAAACGGATCCTCGGCCACGCGGGCTTCAGCCCGTAATGCTTGTAAGGCGGCACTCGAAGCATCATCGACTAGACGAAACATCACACTGGTGACATCGGTTTGCGGTTCTTCGACGGCAAGTCGTTGTAAAAGTTCACTGGCGATCGGATCGTCATTGGCCGCAAGTTGCACAGCATCGGCAACCGTGGGCGAAAGACGCAATGCCCGATAGGCCGTGGCGGTAATGACATCGGCGAATAGCACCTCATCGAGCATTTCGATGATCGACTCTCGATCCCAAATGAGATGGCGCAGTGCCTCGGTGGCAGCAGTATCACGCAATAAAACGGCCGGCGGCTTCCGCGTTGGTTGAGCATTCTTTTGCTTTGTCTTCACCGGCTTGGTCTTAATGGAACGCAATTGCTCGGGATCAAGACGCAATCGGGCCGCTACTTCCAAAAGATATTGATCGCGCACTAATTCACTGGGATGCTCCCCCACAACCGCCATTGCTTGTTCGGCCACTCGGGCGCGCTGTTCGGGAGTGTTTAATTGTGCGCCGTCGATAACTCGATCGAGACGGAACTTCAAAAACGGTTTTGCATTCGCCACCGCATTCCGCAATCCCTCGGGATCGGTCTGCGCTAGTTCAGCGGGGTCAATACCTTGCGGGAAAACGGCAACGGCCACATCAATTTCATACGTCTTTTCCCATTCATAGACGCGGGCCGCAGCATTTTGACCGGCGGTGTCGGCATCAAACGCCAACACAATGCGCGGCGCAAAACTACGCAACAACTTCACATGCTCTTCGGTTAGCGCCGTTCCGCAAGTTGCTACCGCGCGTGGCAAGTCGGCTTTGAAAAAACCAATGACATCGGTGTAGCCCTCGCAGATGATCGCTTCATTGGCTTTCACAATGTCGGACTTTGCTAAATCAATGCCGTAGAGAACACGTGACTTGTTATAAATCGGATTATCAGTTGAGTTCTTATATTTCGCACCATCGGCACCCGGCATGATGCGACCGCCAAAACCAACCACCGCTCCGGCCGGATCATGAATAGGAAACATGATTCGGCCTCGGAACGCATCGGTTTGTCGACCGCGATTGTTGAGATACCCCAACCCCGATTCGCTCCAAACATCATTCGGAAGTTTGAGTGCCCGTGCGAGTTCATCCCAACCTTCCGGCGCCCAACCAATTCCAAATTTGCGCACGTCATCGCCATCTAAACCGCGGCTGCGCAAATAGGCGCGCGCCGCTTTGGCATCGGGCGAGGAAAGTAAACGCTCGTGATACCAAGCCGCTGCTTTCGCTACTGCATCTAATAAAACTGTGCGACGTTTGCGACCTTCGTTTTGAGTGGTGTCGGTGTAATGCAGCGTGACACCCGATTTCGACGCTAAGCGTTCTACGGCACCGACAAAATCGAGATGTTCAATTTCGCGCACGAAAGTGATGACATCGCCTTTGGCCCCACAGCCAAAGCAGTAATACAACTTCTCTTCGGCGTTAACGGAAAACGATCCGCTTTTTTCCGAATGGAATGGACAGAGGCCTTGCCAACGACGACCGACGCGTTTCAACTGCACATGTTCGGAAATGACCGCCACAATGTCGGTGGCGTTTCGTACTGCAGCTATGTCGTCGTCTTGGATACCCACGCCAACCCTCCGCTTTGGACGGTAGCAGCGTTAGAACTCAGACCAAACGAGCAGAGAGGTAATTGGCCAACTCTGCGATGGAGACTCGGTCCTGCTGCATCGAATCACGCTCGCGGACGGTCACAGCGTTGTCTTCCAACGAGTCGAAATCGATGGTGACGCAATAGGGCGTGCCCAACTCGTCCTGACGGCGATAGCGACGGCCAATGGCTTGGGTTTCGTCGTAATCGCACATGAAATGAGGTTGAAGCATTCCTAACACTTCACGCGACAACGGTGTGAGTTCATCTTTTTTCGAAAGTGGCAACACGGCGACTTTGTAGGGCGCAAGACGCGGATGCAATCGCAACACCACGCGCATTTCACCGTTTACTTCTTCTTCGTCGTAAGCCGCCAACAAAAAGGCCATCATTGTGCGCGTAGCGCCGGCGGCTGGTTCGATGACATGCGGGCGATAGCGCTCATTGGTTGCTTGATCGAAGTATTCGAGTTTTTCACCGGAATGAGTTGCATGTTGCGTGAGGTCGTAATCGCCACGATTGGCGATGCCTTCTAATTCACCCCAACCCCACGGGAATAAGAATTCAACATCTGACGTGCCCGAGGAATAGTGACTTAACTCGTCGGCATCATGCGGACGCATACGCAACTTCGATTCGGGAATTCCTAAATCGATATACCACTGGTAACGCTCTTGACACCAGTACTCATACCATTGCGCGGCTTCAGCCGGCGGAACAAAGAATTCGAGTTCCATTTGTTCAAATTCACGGGTGCGGAACACAAAGTTGCCCGGCGTAATTTCGTTGCGGAACGACTTACCAATTTGCGCAATACCAAACGGCGGTTTCTTGCGACTGGTTTGCAACACATTGGCAAAGTTCACGAACATGCCTTGCGCGGTTTCGGGACGTAGATACGCAACTGCAGCATCGCTTTCCACCGGACCGGCATGTGTTTTGAACATCAAGTTGAATTGACGCGCTTCGGTGAAAGTTTCCTTGCCGCCGCATTTCGGACAGGTTGTTGGGTCATCTAATTGATCTTCACGAAAACGTTCACGACATTGACGACAGTCAACCAATGGGTCGGTGAAGTTCTTTAAATGTCCGGAGGCTTCCCAAATGGCTGGCGGCGAAAGAATGGCCGCGTCTAAACCAACGACGTCGGTGCGCATCTGCACCATCGAACGCCACCATGCATCCTTTACATTGCGCAGGAGTTGCACACCGATGGGGCCATAGTCATACGTAGAACGAAAACCGCCATAGATTTCCGCCGATGGGAAAACGAACCCTCGACGCTTCGAGAGGTTCACTACTTTTTCCATCAAGGTCGGATCGTTAGGTACAGATGACTCGGCGGGCATGGCCGCAAAGACTACTGGCCCGCAGGCGGTGTTATTTCAACTACACCTTTTGCGATGAGTTCGTTGATCGTTGCTTCGTCCCGACCAAGTAGATCACGGCAGATTTCCACGCTGTGTTCCCCCAGCCACGGCGCAGGATTTTCAATTGGATCCGCCATACCTGTTGCGAAAAACGCTTGGCCTTCCAAAACAAACTTGCCGGTTCCAGGCTGATCAATCTCCACCGGGAACTTTCGTTCAACGAAATGCGGAAGGGTCATCATGTCGGGCGATGTCACCATCGCACCGGCAGGGACACCGGCCTTTTGCAACTCATCAGCGACCGTAAAACGATTGCGCGTGATTGTCCACGCACCGATGATTTCATCGAGTTCACTTTGCGCAGCCCGTCGCTTCGCAAACGTGTCATAACGAGCATCGTTGGCTAATTCCGGCTGGCCGA
>CAYOHV010000020.1:0-15721 GCA_964403825.1 uncultured Bifidobacterium sp.
GATTTTTCCGAATTGCCGGATAACTTCACCTACGTCTTGCATTTAGCGGTTGCGCAAATTCCTGGCTTCGATTTTGATGCCTCGATTCGCACAAACGCTGAAGGCACAGGCCTACTGCTACAACATTGCCGTAAAGCAAAAGCGGCGCTCGTGATGTCAACTCATTCGGTGTATCGACCACCGGCTGACGGTGATCCGTGGCATGTGTTTAAAGAAACTGATCCGCTTGGTGAAGTAAACGCAGCTCATGCGCCCACCTATTCGATGTCGAAAATTTCCCAAGAAGCAGTGGCCCGCACCTGCGCGCGCCTTTTCGATTTACCCGTAGTGATCGCTCGCATGAATGCCAGTTACGGACCCGATGGAACCGGCGGCTTGCCCATCATGCAAATGGACGCACTGATGGCTGGCAATCCCGTCACCACTCGTTGGGATCCGTGCATGTACATGCCGATCCATACCGATGACATCACGGCACAAGTTGAACCGCTGTTAGCGGGCGCATCAGCCAATGAAGCAACCATTGTGAACTGGGCCGGCGATGAGCCAGCAAGTGTGCAGGAATGGTGCGCCTACATCGGTGAACTGGCCGGCATTACTCCGGTGGTGAACGCAGTGGAACAACCAGGAACGTTGCGAGGATCGGTTACCGATAACACCAAACGCATGTCACTCACTGGTCCGTGCAAAGTTGGTTGGCGCGATGGAATCCGCCGAGTATTTGAGCAACGTTACGGTTCCAAATGAGCAGAAACATTGTTATTACCGGTGCGTCTTCCGGAATTGGCGCGGCGTTAGCCGTTGAAGCGTCTCGTCGGGGCGATCGAGTGTGTGTTGTTGCTCGGCGCACCGAACGGCTGGCAGAAGTTAAGGCCCAATGCGAACAATTCGGGCAAAACCCAGTGGCCCTTACTGCCGATCTTTCTGATCTCGATGCAATTGACGGTTACGCCACGCAAATGCTCGATGCACTCGACGGCCGTATTGATGTGTTGATTAATAATGCGGGCGTTCCCAAGCGACGTCGTACGACGGAACTCACCGCCGACGACGTTGAAGATGTCATGCGCATTAATTACTTCTCGCCCGTTCGTCTGACGTTGGCGCTGCTCCCCCATTTTTTGCAGCGCGATAGCGGCGACATCGTGAATGTGTCGTCAATGGGTGTGCATATGGCCGCCTTCGGAGTAAGTGCGTATTCAGCGTCCAAAGCAGCGTTGGAGTTTTTCACCGAAGGCTTATATGTGGAATTAGGCAATACCGGTGTGCGCGCTCATCTCTTTGTTCCCGGCACCACGCTTTCTGAGTTTTCTACAGAAAAGCCCGGCAACAATCCGCCTTTTCCTACTGATCCTGCAACTGCAGCCACCAGTGAAGAAGTTGCCATTTCCCTTTTGGATTCACTTAGCAGTAGCGACTTTGTTCATTTCACTTCTGCGAAAGAATCAACAACCGCGCAAAGCCGAAATAACAATGTCAATGAATGGCTCGCCACCATGCGCGGCGTCTTTGCAAAAATGTGAATCGTCAAAATTGCGGTTTCAACAAATCTCTAGTGTCCGACGCCAGTCAGGATATTTCCAATCAGCGATGGTCGCTTGACACCTAATTCTTCGAGTTGTTCATCAGTAAGCCTGACGACATCGTCATCTGAGAGATACCCGATTTCAAAAGTTTGAGTGCAATCGTTTGGATTCCACTCAATTTCGTGTTCAAAATAATTTTCAGGTTGACTTGAATTCCACGAAAATTGCTTTCCACATTTTCCGTCTTTCTTTGGCGCTTGACGAACAACCGTCTGGCTTTCCAGCCCAAATCTTTCAGCCAACGAGTCGTATTTTGCCGTTCCATCCTCATAGATCCGAATTGAGCCGAGCCGAATTGGCCAAGTGACTGGAACTGAGCCATACAGAAGTTTAGTTTCGATAGGCGTTGTTGAAGTTGTTGTCTCGTCGGGAGCTGATGTTGAATCCGAACCGAAAACAAAAATCACGAGAGTGACGACGAGAACCGCAACGACTGCGCTCAATGATCCAACTACCTTCGTTTTCTTTGTCATATATTTTTCACCCATCTCGGGACCAGTTACGAAACAAATTGCTTTAGGTGAGTTCCGTATTCAACGAAGTCGATTGGCCACATCATCTTGTAACGATCAGCGTTCCATTCGAATTGTTCAAAATGCAATGTGCAATTGCTGTTGTCAATCCCGAGAAAGCGAAAGACCGTTCCATTCGCACTCACTGAAGGAATGTCTTTGCCTTCAAACGCATATCTGAGTTTCGGATCTTCGGACCAACCTTTAAACGTATCCATCCGGACATTCCACAGATCAACGACAACTTCTTCATAGGGAATGTTGAGACGCTTCGCCAAACTCGTGGCTTTGACATTGCCATCATTGCGAACACTCACACGACCAAATTTTGGATCCTGTCGATCGGCAACTGTCTCTCTTTGCAGAAGGTTGTACCGTTCAATAACCCCCCGCATGATCGCTTTACGGCAACCCGTTGGAGAGTCTTCGGAAATTGCTACACCAGTCGATGGATAAGAACCGTCGTCGCGTGGGACCCAACTGGTTACCGGCGATCCGTTTCTATTAGACGAATACAAACTCGCATCGTCAGAATCAATTTTTATCTTTTGAGACGAATTTGCGCTCGCTGGCGAATTCGAATGAAGCCGACCGAGCGTTATTGCACTACCGATAAAAACAATCACCACGACAATCGGTAAAACGATTTTCAAAATCTTCATGGGATATCAACTCTTCGGGACGCTATCCAAACGAAAAATGAAATTGCCGAACTTTTGCAAGTCCGCTTTAGAGATTGATACGGCGTTTTGGATTGACCAATTGAATTTCTCATACTCAACATCGCAAGTTGCAATATTGACTGAGCGAATTCGGTACGCCGTTCCGCTCCATTCGTCGAGACGATCGGGAACCGCCTGATTAATGAACCAATCCCAAGCGTTATAGGCATACGACCGGCCGTTGTAAGATAGGGGCGGTTGCAAACGTCGATTGATATCAACTATTTCATACTGCAATCCATAGTGCTCAGCGAGACTGCCAAAATCGATAATTGTCGGCGTCACAGCAATTTCGCCATAAAGTTCTGAGCGCACCGGCGCTTTTGATTTGCCTCTCGCCAACTTAATTGCGTCCATGATTTCGTCACCATCAAATGGGCACGTCAATTCTCGTTCGACGGGGACAGGTTTTCCGTTAGTCACAATGACGCTATGTAGTTGCCCTGGAGGGCCCTTCACTTGACTTAGGAAATCAAAGTTCCGCAAACTTGATGACGTTTCCTTTTCTGATAACGCAGTTGCTCGCCAAAACATCAGCGATGCAACCAACACCGCCACCACCGCTACAGGAATAATGATTGACACGAGATGTTTATTGCGTTTCATAACATCATCTCCATAAAAGTTTGTTAATTGGGAAATTGACGGACATGGTCACCGAACTCAACAAGATCGTCGGGGCTAAACCTTGATGAGTAACTGGGATCCCACTGAAACTGTTCGAAATGTATGGTGCACGTAGGGTTATCGATACCCACAAATCGATGCACCGTTCCGGTCGCTGATTGCATCGGAATGTCTTTACCGTCGAAGAGATACCTGAATTTGGAAGTCGCGGACCCATATTCAGGATCGGAAAGTCCGTGTTCCCAAAGATCGACTACAACTTCTTCAGAAGGAATATTCAACTTCTTGGCAAGACGTGGGGATTCAACATTTCCATCGTTATGCACCGTCATACGGCCGCGCAGTTTGTCGAAGCGGTCAACTGAAACATCGTTTTCATACACCGCATAGCGTTCGATGATCCCGCGCATAAGCAAAGAACGACATTTCGACGGTGAATCAGTTGCAATAGGAATGCCTTTAGAGAGAGGAGACACATTGGATATAGCCGAACCACTGAAACCTGAGGAGTTGTAACTTGACGTGGCCGACGGCGTCATCGGAATCGAGTAATTGGACTCGTCGAGACCGGGAGGAATAGTTGTTGTGGTTTCGAGGGAATTTGAATGAAGCCGACCGAGTGCAACCGAACTTCCGATAAAAACAATCACCACGACAATCGGTAAAACGATTTTCAACACCTTCATGGGATCGCTCCCCCTGTTTTGTTATGTGAATTGTTTGACCTCGCCACCGTGGCACTTGTTAAGAATTATAACAATGCCTGTCAATAGGCAATCAGGCGATACTTTGCTTTGCTGCTCACGTGTATCTAAAAACTCAAACGGTTATCAGGATGCAAGAGTGCGACTTGGGCTTCGTTCGGTATACACATCGCAGCCTTATGTTTAATGACTAAATGACTCAACACGCCTAGGAAAAACTTGGGTCTAGGGCACAATCAGGGTCATCTGATGTCCCTTCGAGGACATGAAAAGCGTGCACGGTGTCATCGATCGCAGTGCCGTCAGCGAGTGCCCCGTTGAATAACCAGCGACCGAAACCTACCTTGTCATCACTGGAAAGTTTTTGAAATTTACTCGGATCACTCTTAAAGATCTGAACCGTGAAATCTCCATTTTTAAAATCGAACGAAGTGAATTGGAAGACATATCCACGTTCGCTATTCAAATCTCGCATGAATAATCGGAGATTGCTTTCATCATTGCTGAAATAATCGAAGATCATCGTTTTACTGACGTCTGGTCGATTGTTCACGGTAAATCTAAATTCCGGATGACAGTATCCCCAATCATTTTGGTGGGTTTCAGATCGGATCAATTCCTTACGATTCATTAGATATTCGCGATAGGGAATACCTAACTTCTCGGCCAAACTTGGTGAAGTTAAAACACCGTCCATCGAAATTTCCGTGTAGCCGTCATTGAGAGTCGTTGCGTTCGCAGCCTTAAGTTTGTCTTTAACTACTAAGTAGAAAGAACCAAATTCCGCTTTTGCTTTATCTTCCTGAGTCGCACTATTTGCAATTCGTGTTGTCTCACTAACGCTTACTCCGACCAACAGATTTCGAAATCCAAGGACTCCACCTACGTATTGCACGACAGGTTGATCGCCCGCCTCAGATTTATCCGCAGTTTTGGCTTTTCCGAATGTAAAAACACCGACACCAAGTAGTAACGCCACGACAATCGGTACAACGATTTTCAAAATCTTCACGGGGTCGCTCCCCCTGTTTTGATATGCGAATTGTTTCGCCTCACCGCTATGGCGCTTGTTAAGAATTATAACAAAACCTGCCAATTGGTAATCCGGCGAATCGTCGTCTCGCAAATCACCTGTGCCTAAAAATTGAAACGATTATCAGGCGGTAGAAATCTTCGACGGACGAATGCTTACGCGCCCGGCGTCCACAGCGCCGGCCAGTCATTGGTGCGGAAGGTGGCATCGGTGCCACCGTCACAGAAAATGACCGATCCACAGAAAAAGCGCGCTTCCGGTCCGAGGAGATACGCCAACAAGCCAGCAATCTCTTCGGGGCGTCCTGGGCGTCCGACTGGAATTGATGCTTCAAACATCTCCATGCCTTTGCTCACTACCGGATCGTTCTTACCTTCATCAACCATGGGCGTGTCGATCATGCCCGGTGCGATTGCATTCAAGGTGATGTTGGCTCCTGCCCATTCGGCAGTGACCGCGTTACGTCGAACCCATTTCGCCACCGCGTTTTTTGTAGCGGGATAGGTGTTTAATGATTCCCCGGCATCGGCAATTGCACGGGCGCGTTCTTCATCACCGGCTAAGCAGGCGTCAACTAATTCCATTGAATAGCCCGGCTGACAGGTCGTGGAGTTTGAACTAATCGCCACTGCTGCAGCGGGTGCACCTTTGGCTAGCAGCGGACGCAAACCTTCTAGCAACGTGACGGTGCCGAAATAGTTGACCGACACCAAAATCGATCCGGGACGGCCAGGTAAACCAGAGATACCGGCGCAGGGAACGAAACCGTTTAACACGCCACCACTTTTTTCGGCGATTGCAGCGATGGCATCGGCGCGACCTTGCGGCGTACCGAGATCTGCTTCAATGTCGGCACCACGTAAATCAACACCGATGACGGTATGACCATCGGCGCGCAAACGCTTTGCCGTTGCTGCGCCAATTCCTGATGATGATCCAGTAATTGCAATCGTTCCCATTTGTGCCTCTCCTTTAACGGCTCAACACTAAGCCTTAGTTCACCTGACGTTGAGCGTCGCCCCAATAAAGGGCACGCAACGCTTTTTTGTCGGGTTTACCCAATGCACTCAGCGGAATTGCATCAACAAAGTCGACTGATTTCGGTGCTTGCACCGAGCCCTTTGCGTCTTTGACCATGGCGATGATGTCGTCGGGATTAACCGTTTCACCCGGACGCAATACAACCACCGCTTTTACCGACTCGCCCCAGCGCTCATCGGGAACACCGATAACCGCAACAGCAGAAACTGCAGGGTGAGAGGAAATGACATCTTCAACTTCACGGGGATACACATTGAATCCACCGGTAATGATCATGTCTTTCTTGCGATCGACGATGTAAAGGAAACCTTCATCATCAGCGCGAGCAACATCGCCGGTATGCAGCCAACCATGCGCGAATGCTTCGGCAGTTTGTTCTGGTTTGCCCAAATAACCCTTCATAACAAGCGGACCGCGCACACAGATTTCACCTGGTTCGCCATGTGGAACTTCATTGCCATCGTCATCGAGAAGTGCCACGTGAACCCACGGCACTGGGCGACCGCAACTCGCAAGACGTTCAAGATTGTTGGGATCATGATCGGCTTTGCGCAATACCGAAATGGTCATCGGGCATTCGGCTTGACCATAGAACTGGAAGAAGATCTGTCCCATACGTTGCACAGCCTCGGATAAACGGGTTGGCGAAATTGCTGCCGCGCCGTAAAACACTGTTTGCAAACTCGACAAATCGTATTGATCAAACTTCGGGTGATCGAGCAATACATAAAGCATCGTGGGAACCAACATGGTGGCCGTGATGCGATGCTTTTCTACGGTCTGCATGAACTTTTCGGGATCAAAACCGGGCAGAACAGTGAGCGAACCACCTTTAAGCAGCGTGGGCGTAAAGAACGCGGCACCCGCATGCGAAAGCGGCGTACAAATTAAGAAGCGCACCTCGTCGGGCCATTCCCATTCCGACATTTGAATTGTCGTCATCGAAGCGCCGCCCCGATATGTGCTCATAATGCCTTTGGGCTTACCGGTGGTGCCGCCCGAATACGCAATGCCGGCGAGATCTTCGGCGTTCACAGTGGGAGCGACTAAACGTTGCGGCGTGAATGTTTGGGCCAGCGCATGCAAGTCTTCGCCGAATTCAGTGGGGCCTAAGGCCAGAAAATGTTTGATTCCTGGCGCCAATTCAGCGATGGCTTTTGCGCGATCGGTGAAGTTTTCCGGATCGAAAATCAATGCTTCAGCGCCACAATCATTGAGAACATACGCCTGATCTTCAAGCGAACCCATGGGATGAAGTGGTGTGGTGCGCACCGCGTTCACTTGGCTGGCGGCCATATTGAAAAGCACTTCCGGTCGGTTCATCGATAACACCGACATTTGCTTACCCTGCACCAGCCCTTTCGAGGCCAACGCTTGGGCGTAGCAACTCACCATGCTGCTCATCTCACGCGCTGTCATCGAACGGTCACCAATTGTGACGGCCACCGAATCCGGATTTTTATTTAATGCGTCGATAATGAGATCGGCAGCAAAGACGGGGCGATAAAGATCGTCGGAATTTACGCTCACAATATTTCCTTTAACTTTTGCAACAGTGATTAGGACCAGTACGAGCCGTCGAGCATTTTTTCCAAAAGCGGACGGAACATAATGAGGTCGTTGGGGTCTTCAGGTTGTTCTGCTTGGCCGTAAGCAATACTGCGCGAACTTGTGCGCACGGAAATCGTGGCGAAACGCAAGGCAGCAAAAACTTCAAACCATTCGAGGGCTTCTACTTTTTGTCCCGACATTTCTTCATAAAGCGCTTTGACGTTTTCACGCTGCATGAAATCAGGAAGGCCCGGAAAGCCATAAGTTTCGGCCATATTTTGAAAGAACTTATGTAAGAAAATCATCCATGCGATATCGACACCGGCCGGACCAACCGACGCCATTTCCCAATCCAAAACTGCCGTTGGTTTCGGACCTTCCCACATCATGTTGCCTAAACGCGCGTCGCCCCAATTCAAAACCGTAGGACCGCTCAGCGTCGGAAGATTTTCATCAAGCCATGCAAATGTTTGTTCAATAAGCGAATAGCGAACATCACCGCGCGCCCATTCGTAATAGTGACGTTCATGACCGAGATGTTGTTCTAATGCCGTCGTACCCTTATCGGGCCTCATCAAAAACGAAAGGTCAGCGTTTTCAACGGTGATGGTGTGCAAATCGACGAGTGTCTTTACCGCATTGCGCTCCATTTCATTGCGTTGTTCAGGCGTCATATCGCACACCCAACCACCAAAGACATACGGCGGAACATCGCTCGGCGCCGAGCCGGGCAATTTCTTCATCACCAAAAATGGAACATCCAGAATTGATTCGTCCAATATGACGTACGGAACTTCGGGAACGGGAACATTCGTCTTCTCGCTCACCAAATTCATTGCCTTGGCTTGTAATTCGATGTCGTAGGTTTCAAAAACAGGAATGACATTTGGTAACGGCGCCATCCGCGCTACGTAACCAGTTGTTACGCCGTCAATGGTGACGTCGAAAAGCGCACTCTCGCTCGACATTCCGTTGTCTGGGGCAACAACATTGGCAACGATTGAATTCGCTCCAAATGTTGTCTGTGCCCATTCGGTGAGTCGCCCTTTTAATTCCTCAGGGTTGCGACGCCAAGGCGTGTCCAACCCTTCATACACCGGTTCGTTGTCAGTCATGTTTTTGACAGTAGGCGAAACCGTCGACGGTTTCCTACGTTGCCTTTCGTTACTGCGGAATCAACGGGAAGTCGTTACCGGTGAGCCAGTGGCGGCCAACTTCTTTCACCGGTGCCCAACGATCCACGAGGTCTTGTGCAGTGCGGCCTTCACCAAGTTGACCGAGATCGGTCGGAGTGGGACCAATCTTTTCGGAAATCTTGCGTAAGGCCGTCATATCGAAACCGAATGCATCGCCGGCCGATAAACCGAGCATGACGCGGGTTTCATCGATCGGAATGTCATAGAACGTCTTCTTCAGCCATTCATGCGTGTTCGGCCATGTTCCTTCCGGATGCGGGAAGTCAGTTCCCCACAACATGTTGCCGATTCCGATTTCATAACGCTGACCTAATTCACGACGCTTCACATTGGCGAGACCAGTGAAACAGTTTCGATCAACGTATTCGCTCGGGAGCATTTCAACTTTTCCGCTAAACGCGCCGGCACCAAGTTTTTCGGAACCTTTTTGTCCCATCCAGAGACGATCCCAGAACCAGAGCAATTGCGGCAACCACCAACAACCACCTTCGGTGGTGCAGAACTTCAAGTTGGGATAGCGCTCGAAAACGCCCGACCACAACATGAACCACATCGGACGCGCCGGCCACCACGTCACTTCCGTGACATAGATACCAAGAAGATCGCCGTACTCTTCGCGCGGTGCCGAACCTGAATGCGTCACAATCGGCATGTCGTACTCTTGGCAAAGAGCCCAAATCGGATCGTAACGACGATCGTGATACGGCGTCTGGTTGCACCAACGCGCCGGAATCATTACCGCACCTAATCCATGTTCTTTCGCCCAGGTGATTTCTGCCATGGCGTCTTCGACTGGTCCGGTAATGGGAACAAGTGCAACACCGCAACGACGTTCGGGATTCACCGAACACAAATCGGCTAACCAACGGTTATGTGCTTTGGCACCCGCAAGTCCCAATTCAGGATCAAGGTCACCGGATAAACCGAGGCCGGCACCGAAAGGAACGGCTGTGCGACTTTCCACCGCGTCAGCATCGGGATACACAACTTCACCAGCAACACCATCGGAATCCAGTGTTTGATCGCGCTTGATGGCATCCCATCCGCCAGCAAGTTCATCATCATGTTCTTCAAACCACTTCTTGGCGTACTTTTCATCACGCACGCCGAGACGAGTTGAAGCTTCGATGAGTTCTTGTTGTTCAAGAAGAAATTCATCCAACTTTGCGTGGTATTTCTTCTCTAAATACGGGCGATAATCAGCCGTGGGAAGGCCCGCATGACTATCGGCTGCGATGATCAGATACGGGTCATTGTCAGCAAAATCTTCTGGTTTCATTTTCCGTCTCCCTTAGGCGAATTCGTATCCGGCAAATGCGGGGCAGGGATTGGCTTCGCGTGGCACAACCCGGGGAGGTAGTCCCGCCGCAACATCCGACACCAATGGACCAACGTTTTGCGCCAGCGGGCGCAAGAAATCGAGATCAAAGCCGTACAACTTCGCAGCGTTACCGGCCAACATCATCTCAACTTCATTCTTGGGAACGCCAGCAAATGCCAACGCCAAAACTTCTTTCGAAAATGGTGTGCTGGCTTCAAGATGCGGGTAATCGCTACCCCACATAATTGAATCAACACCAACGGCATGTCGTAATCCAACTTCGGGCGGGCGAATGAATGACGCGCCCACATGACATTGCCGCTTCCAATATTCACTCGGCTTCAATGACAACTTGCTCATCACTTCTTGACCCCAAACTTGTTCTTGGGATCCGTCAGATGACGACATGCGATCAAAGAAGTAATCGAGACGAAGAAGTTGATCGGGCACCCATGCAGTGCCTTGTTCGGTAAAGACCAATTGCAAATTGGGATGACGCTCCAGCGCGCCGCCCAAGATCAATTGATAAAAGGCACGGTGTGCATACCAAGAAACTTCCAAAAGGAATGTGATGACATCTTCCGGATCGGGTCCCATTGGAGGAGCCGCAGAGCCAGTGTGATGATTCACGGGCATTTCTAACTCTTCGCAGATTTGCCAAATTGGTTCGTACTTGGCGTGATGAAGTTGTTCGAGGCCTGATCCAGGAGGCGTGCCGGGCAACAAAACGCCACCGGTGAGACCGGCTTCTTTTGCCCATTTAATTTCGGCTACCGAACCTTCAACATCATGCAAGTTGATTTGCACGACACCAGCGCGACGTCCCGGTGCGGCATCACAAAAATCACGCAGCCAACGGTTATGCGCTTGTAAACCGGCCCAACGTTGTTCGCTGTCTTTTGCCGTTACCGCTGGGGGTTGAGCTGTGAGTGATGTCTTTGGATAAAACGGCGGAACCGTGTTGGGATAAAGAACTTCGGCAACTTGGCCATCGGCTTCTAAATCGCGTAAGCGTCGATCGCTATCCCAGTTGCGCGCGCCGAGATCACCTTCAAGATCGTCATACGGGTTTTCGAAATCAGCCGCCCATGCATCGAAATCGTCATGCCATTTCGATTCCAAGTACGGCCGATAGTCGTAAATATTTCCGCCGGCGTGACCGTCGGCTGAAATGACGATGTAACGCTCTTCGTTGTGGTCAGTCACCGTTTCCCCCCAAGAAACACAGTGTTGATACCTGTGACGGTAGTCGCTTGGGGAAGCCTTTGTCGGCTCAGGGGCCGATTTGGCGACTAGCGGGACTTCGGCAGACCTAAATGCCGTTCAGCAATGTTATTTCGATTGATTTCAGTGGTTCCACCGTAAATCGACATGACCGGCGAATGGCGGGCGTCGTATTCAACAAAGCCTTCGCCGGCAGCGTCATCAGCGCCAAATTGCAGGAGTCCGCGCGGGCCCGCAGCGGCTTGGGTCCAACGCGAGGCGCGTTGATACGCCTCCACCGCAAACACTTTGGTCATCGAACCTTCGAGTCCGGGCATACCGCCGGTGGCCGCAATCCAAGCCGAGCGCATCGTAAGCAGCGTTGCGACTTGCATATCGATTATCGAACGAGCCATGCGTTCGCGTGTTGTTGGTTGATTAAGAACGCCGTTCTTTTCTGCCCAGTGATGGAAGTGACGAAGCAGAGGAACACCAGCATTTGTTCCACCCATAACACCACGCTCAAAAGCCAAAACAGTTGTCATGGTGCGCCATCCGTTGTTGACACCACCTAAGACCGCTTCATCGCCAACGCGCACATCGTCGTAATAAGTGGCGTTCGTTACTTCCGTGCCAAGCGTGTGCACTGGATCAACACGAATACCTTCAGTGTCCATCGGCAGGATGAACATCGTGAGACCTTTATGTTTGGGCAAATCGGTATCGGTGCGGGTCAGCAAAATAAGCCACTTCGCAACTTGCGCCAGAGTGGTCCACATTTTTGCGCCGTTGATAATCCACTCGTCACCGTCTTTTACGGCGCGTGTTTTGATTGATGCCACATCCGAGCCGTAGTCGGCTTCGCTGTAACCCATGCACACCAATGCTTCACCAGAAACAATGGTGGGAATGATTCGTTCTTTTTGTTCGTCGGTGCCCATCACGTTGACAACGGCCGCAATCATCAACGCAACGGCTAAGCCGTCGTAAGGCGCGCCCATTTTTTCTAATTCGTTGAACATGATGTACATCTCGATGGGATCGCCTTTACCCAAACCAGGCGTGGCGCGTTCAAGAATGCCACGACGACCTAATTCAAGATTTAATTCCGGCGCGTCGAATACACCGGTGGTGTGCATTCGCTCGATCACTTCAGGCGTGACGAAATCGCGCACAATCTCACGGATTTCATTGCGGAACTTTATGTTTTCGGGTGACAGTGAAAAGTCCATGATGTTCCTCAGGCCGGTCCCATTAATTGTGTCGCCAAATCAAGCGCGATGTCCGAAGGATCTCCCGCAATTAACGACCAACCGCGTGCGCGGCGGTAATACAACTGAATGTCATATTCCTCGGCGAATCCATAACCGCCGTGGTAATGCAAACTGCGATCGGTGGCCATTACGGCAGCATCAGCGGCAAATAAAAATGCCATCGTTGCCAAAGTTGAACCATCGGTGATGTCGTTATTTTCCCAATCAATGATTCCGTCTTCGACTGAATCAAGCGCCCATGCCGCTTTATGGGTGAGCAAACGTGCGCCATCAATAACAACGGGCAAATCGGCCAAACCATGTTGAACTGCTTGAAACGATCCAATCGGAACGCCGAATTGTTCACGCTCTTTTACATACTCAACGCCAAGTTTTTTTGCTGCGTCGGCAATACCCACCAATGACGCGGCGGTAAGTACACGCCAGCGGTCGAGCACGGCGGAAAAGAGTGAACTCGGTCCCAGAAGAACACGATCACCTTCACGCGCACTGCGATCAGCAATCGGTGCACAAGCATGATTGGGCGGACCTTGCATTGGCGGAGTTGAACGAACCGCCACTGTTTCGTTGCCATCAACACCGACAATCACGTTGGCAATGGCACCATTTGGAACCAGTGAAAAAATTCCATCTGCGCCAGCCGGCTGCAACGCCACGCCAGCAATGGCGTCACCGGCAATCAAATCGGCATCGGTGAGAAGAGTGAGCGCCGCTAAATGTTCGACTAATGGAACAGGTGCAATAGCGCGTCCGAATGATTCGGCCACCACAACAAGATCGCCGAGCGACGCGCCGCCACCACCAACATCCGGTGATGAACCCATACCGGGTGCGCCTAGTTCGATGACTTTGCTCCATAACGTTGCATCAAAGCCAAGCGGTTCACTGGCGCGAGCCACTGTGGTGGGTGATTCATTAGTGAAGAAGTTGTCGAACAACTCTCCAATTGCTTCTTGATCGGCACTCAGTCCCAAATCAACGGTCATGACAATTCCTTCAACGCCGTATCTTTCGCCCAGCGGTAGTCAGCCTTACCCGAAGGTGAACGCTTAATTTGATCAGCAATAACTAAATCACGCGGGACCTTGTAACCAGCAATCGTGGAACGACAATGGTTCGCAAGTTCTTCTAATTCCAAACCTGCGCCCGGTCGCGGCTGGGCCACAGCAACAACCCGTTCACCCCAACGAGGGTCCGGAACACCAACCACCAAAACGTCGTACACATTTGGATGGCTCTTCAGTGCTTCTTCAACTTCTTCGGGATAAACCTTCTCGCCACCGGTATTAATGCATTGCGAACCGCGACCTAACAACGTCACAATTCCGTCAGCATCAACCGTGGCGGAATCGCCCGGTACCGACCAACGACGACCGTTGCGATCAACGGGAAATGTTTTGGCCGTTTTCTCTTCGTCTTTGTAATAACCAAGCGGAATATGACCCGTGCGGGCCAACATGCCAACGCGATCATCTCCCGGAGCAATTGGTTCGAGATTTTCATCGAGAACCTGAATTTCATCCGACACGATGAATCGACGGGCGCCGCCATCGGAAGCCGACATACCGCCAGCACCAGTTTCAGAGGCTCCGTAACTATCCATCACCATGACGTGAGGGATTGCTTCCTTCAATGCGTTTTGTACTGCCGGCGAAAAGACACCGCCGCCCGATCCAATGCGGAACATTCCGGATAAGTCATAGGTGCGGGTGCCATCAGCCAATGCATCGGCAAGCGGACGACCCATTGCATCGCCGACCAACGTGATTCCCATAACGCGTTCGCGCTCGGCTAACGCCCAAACTTCATGAGCATCAAAACCGCGACCGGTATAAAGAACAATGCCGCCACCGGCGAACAACATGTTGCACATGCCCCATTGCGCAGCACCATGCATAAGGGGCGCAATGATCAAACTGGGTAACGCAAACTCTTCTGGAAGTTGACGTTGCGTAATTTCTTCGGGCGTTGCAATCAGTGGTGTTCCAAGACCACTCGACATTGCGCCGAAGAACACGTCTTCATGACGCCACATCACACCTTTGGGCATACCGGTTGTTCCGCCGGTGTAAAGGAAATAGAGGTCGTCATTACAACGACCGTTTTGGAACCGATCACCCGATTGCGAGCCGACTAATTCGTTATATTCCTGCGCCCACGGGGTGGGATGACCACTGCCATCTTCAATCACTACCCAATGGCGAACCTTGGTGAGTTTTTCCCGAATTTCTTCAATGGTGGGAGTGAAACAACGCTCAAAGAACACAACTTCAGAATCGGAGTTATCAAAGATGTATTCCAACTCATGGGCTACATAGCGATAGTTCACATTGATCGGCACAACACGCGCTTTGAAGGAACCGAAAAATAATTCCGGCCATTCAGCGCGGTTCCAGGCGTACACCGCAACTTTGCTATCGGGCTCACAACCCAACGAAATGATTGCTTGTGCAACTTGATTCGTGCGTCGATCGAAATCAGCGAACGTATAGCGAACATCATCGGCGACTAATGCCGTGCGATGTGGATTCGCGTCGGTTACGAGTTCGAGTAAGTCACCAAGGTTGTAGGTGGCCATCAACTTTCCTTTACCAACTCAACAGCAAGTCGTAATGCTTCGGGATTACGGGCAGAAATCAGAAGTTCAGTAATGGGCGATTTACGCCATTCCTCTAAGCGTTCTTTAATTCGTCCAGCAGGACCCACCAAAGAAATTTCGTCAGCGAATTCATCGGGCACTGCAGCAATTGCTTCTTCGCGCTTTCCTTCAAAGAAAAGATCTTGAATGCGATACGCCTCTTCTTCGAATCCCATACGCGCCATCAACTTGGTGTGATAGTTCTGGCCTTTAGCGCCCATGCCACCGATATAAAAACCAAGGGCTGCTTTGACGGGCCATAAACCAGTGGCCACATCATCGGTGACGTTAAAGGTGACAAGCGATGCGATTT
>CAYOHV010000021.1:0-15264 GCA_964403825.1 uncultured Bifidobacterium sp.
CCGTCTTGCGGTTCCAGCGAAACATGTCGTTCCCAATGATGAAACGGTCCAACGGCGTGACTAAACGTACAAGTTTGTTCATTCGTTTCGGCATCGCGCAGTTCGTGATGTTCGACTTTTTCAAAAACAATGTCGCCTCGCGGGAGAGTCCATTGTTTTGCCTCGTCGAAAGAGACGAGATGTTCGTAGGTCAGCGACCGCTTTGGCAACGTAATCCCAGTCGGGGCATTTTCAATCTGGTTGCTTCTGATTTTGCGCCGCGGCTTCTCGCCGAGCCGCGCCAATCTTTTTCGCTTTACGTGTGGCGAACCATAAAAGGGCCACCATCACACCGATCGGAATAAGCACAAAAAGCGCCTCGTCCCAGCCGCCTTGATGCGCCATAAGTAACGACAATGACCAACCCGAAAGGAAACTCATGGGATCAGTGTTCCACAGAATGCAGCGATTTCTGTCCCACCCAGAGCGGCGCACTGTGGTTTGCGGCCCAACGGTCTCTAGACTGGGGACGTGCGTGACCAAGTGGAAAAAGTCATTGAAGTTATTCGGCCGGCCATCCAAGCCGACAACGGTGATGTTGTCTTGCATGAGGTCAACGAAGAAACCGGTGTGGTTACCGTTGAATTAATCGGTGCCTGTGTTTCTTGTCCGGCATCCACGGTCACTTTAAAAGCGGGTCTTGAGCGCATTCTGAAAGATCGCGTTCCCGGCGTTACTGAAGTTGTCGATGCCCGCGCTGAAAACGCCATTGGTGAAACGCCCGTTTCTCTTTAACGGGTTTTCCTATGGCACGCCGAGAAGATCCCGAGCATCTTTTTGCTCAGGCGAGTCAAGGTGATCGTCAATCCTTAGCGCGACTGCTTTCTCTCGTTGAGCGTTCAATTGAAGATGCAGCTGCGGTCAGCAAAGTTGTTTTTCCTCATTGCGGTAACGCGCATTCATTGGGAATAACGGGTGCTCCTGGCGCCGGTAAGTCAACACTAACTTCGGCACTTTTAAGTTGTATGCGCGCCGCGCATTCTTCAGTGAGCGTGGTCGCTATTGATCCCAGTTCGCCATTCACCGGCGGAGCGTTATTGGGCGACCGCGTGCGCATGGGTGATCACTCACTCGATGATCAGGTGTTCATTCGTTCGATGGCAACACGCGGCCATCTTGGTGGCTTATCGGTTGCCGTACCCGATGCAATAAACGTTTTCGACGCCGTGGGCTTCGATTATGTCGTGGTGGAAACTGTGGGCGTAGGGCAAGTCGAAGTCGAAGTGGCAACGCAAACCGATACGGTCATCGTGGTGGTCAATCCCGGTTGGGGTGATGCCGTGCAAGCGAATAAAGCCGGGCTTATGGAAATCGCCGACATATTCGTAGTGAATAAATCCGATCGCCAAGGCGCCGCTGATACTGCGGCGGAAATTGATCGCATGTTGTCAATGCGGGCTCAACAACAATGGCGACCGCCAATTCTTGCCACCGTGGCCACGACGGGCGAAGGTGTTGATCAGTTGTTCGCCGCAATTGGTGAACATCGCGACTACTTGCAAAACAGCGGTGAGGGAATTGCGCGCCGTCGGCAACGTCAGGCTGACGATTTACGTCGCATGGTGGCCACGCTGTTGGCGCAAAAAGCTGATGTTGTTGCTCGGGGTGAAACCTTTGATGGTGTTCTCTCACGGGTGCAAAGCGGCGATGTCGATCCTTGGACTGCCGCACAAGAACTTCTTCGTTAAGTTCATTCGACACTAGTTTCGACTGCGTTTTCTCATCATTGTGGGGAGATGAAAGCGAGTCCGACTCAACGGCAGATCATTGTTAAGCGAACTTTGATCTTTGTTAGCGCATTTGTTTTTGCTTGTGCGCTTCTGCAATTCGCCGTTCCTTTAACCGCGAATCGAAAATATGTTTGGGCACAAACGGTTAGTGGTGGTGTTCTTCGACCTGAAGATCGGCCTCAACTATTTATTTTGATGAGCGATGGGCGCGAATATTTTCGTTCATCAACCGGTGCGGCGACCGGTAAAACCTGGACGTGTCTTTGGTATGACGTCATTGGATTTCAAAATGATTTCGATATCACGCCCACCATTGACTATTCGAAACCGGCGAAAGTCGAGCATGGTAAGCGCTACATGTTCAGTTGTTCTTCTGACGGGCGCATCGTTTTTCAGCGCTACACGGTCTATAACGCATTTCAACCTTCGTCAGTTATACCCATCGCGTTTTCGCAGTTAGAACTCTTCCTACAAGATCTTCATTTTCCGACGCCCACTATTTTTCGTAATCCGCCCGCCGATACGTTGCCGGGTATTCGCCTTTATCTCTGGACAGATGTTGCGGGTACACGCCGACAAACACTTTCCACTTCGTGGGGTTCGGTTACGGCGGAAATACGCGTGGTCAAAATGGTGTGGAGACTCTGGGACGGGTTGCAAACCGAATGTTTCGCCAATGAACCTTTGACTTGGCGAAATGACGGTTCTCTTTTTATTCCGGCGCGTAATTGTTCACTTGTTCCGCAGGAATCAACCAGCGGTTTCATTAATCAACTTGGTCAGATTCGTGTTTCGGTCACGTATGCCACAACGTGGCGAGCGGAACTGTTAGGGCAGGTCACCAGTGGGACATTGCCTACCGTTACTCGCGAGGCCAGTGCACCAATTCGTATTCGCAGTTTGCAGGCGGTGGTGAAAACTTACCGATAGGGTCGCGGGCATGGTTGAAAGTTCCGACGAAGTTGTTGCCGTCTCGATTTCCGACGCCGGTGTCGCCACAATCCGCTTACAAAATGGAAAAGTGAATGCGCTGTCGCGCGCCGTATTACGTCGCCTGCGCGAAATTGCGCTTGATTTTCACACCTCACCACCTAAGGCGGTCGTGGTCACAGGAAGTGATCGCATCTTTGCGGCCGGGGCTGAAATTTCTGAATTCGGCGGGCCCGATGAAGCAGCCGAGATCGGACTTTTGTTTACCGAAGCGCTGTGTGCGGTCGCCGCTATTCCCCGTGTAGTGATTGCCGCCGTTTCTGGTCCGGCGCTCGGGGGCGGATGCGAATTGGCCTTGGCCTGTGATTTACGTATTGCTTCGACATCAGCAAAGTTTGGTCAGCCAGAAATTTTGCTCGGCATTATTCCTGGTGGCGGTGGTACTCAACGTTTGGTGCGCACGATTGGTGTTGGTCGGGCCAAGGAGATGATCTTCAGTGGTCGGCAAGTGCGCGCCGATGAAGCATTGCAATTTGGTTTAGTTAACGAGGTTGTTGAGCCAGAGAATTTCATGGCGCGTGTCAATGAAATTGCCAAGATGTATGCCAATGGGCCATTACAGGCGCAGGCATTCGCCAAGGCGGCCATGGATGACGGCATCGATATGTCGTTAGCCGACGGGTTACAACGTGAACAACGCGCGTTTATTGACGTATTTGGCACTGATGATGCCGGTATTGGTGTTGCATCATTTCTTGAAAACGGACCCGGCGCCGCCAACTTCACGGGGCGCTGACCGATTTTTGGTGAACGTCGCTAGGGTGTCGGCGTGACATCCCCCATCGGTATTTGTTATCGACATTCGGATCGGCGTGCCGGTGTTACTTGTCAGCGTTGTGATCGCTATATCTGCCCTCTTTGTATGGTGCAGGCGTCGGTGGGTTTTCAATGTCCAGAATGTGTGCGCGGGGGAGCCAAGCGTGCGCCGGTCTATCGCTTTAATCAATTACGTCGCCAGTCTCAACCGATCGTCACCATTTCGCTCATCGTCATAAACGTGGCGCTGTGGTTGGTCACTGTTCTAAACGGTGCCGGTATTCAAGGAAACACAACATCGGTTTCCGTCGACTTAGGTCTTGTCGGTCGCGGCGTGGTGTTCGGTCCGAGTGGACTGGAAGCGGTTGGAGTGGCCAATGGTGAATGGTGGCGCGTCTTTACTGGTGGATTCATTCACTCGGGAATTTTCCATTTGGGAATGAACATGGCGATTTTGTGGCTTTTAGGTTCGCAACTGGAACAACTTTTAGGTCGCAGTCGTTATCTCGGTTTGTATATCGCCAGTCTTGTGGCCGGATCTTTCGGCGTCTTACTTATTTCGCCGACTTCGCTCACCGTTGGTGCCTCAGGTGCCGTCTTTGGCTTGATGGGCGCGGCGCTCATTGCGCAACGCAACGCTGGAATTGATCTTCGTTCCAGCGGTTTATTGGGTTTAATCGTGATCAATCTGTTGATCACGTTTTTGCTGCCGGGAATTTCGGTCGGCGGTCATATTGGTGGTTTGGTTGGCGGCACCGCAGTTGGAGCAGGTTTATTCGCGCTTGACCGCGCGTCGAAGTCAGTGTGGTTAGGGACTTTGCTCAGTTTTGCGGCAACGGCAGTTTTATTCGTGGGCTGCTTATGGGCCGCGGCGCGCTAGTTGCCTTCAACGATTCGCTTTAAGCCTTTTAAGTTTCGCTTCCAAATCAATTTCAAGAAGATTCCGCCGACGCGCGCCCCGATAGGACCGCCCATCCACCAAGGAAAGACGAGTTTTTCTCGCCAAATAAAACGAGTTGATTCACCGAATGGTTCGAGAGTGAATTCTCCCGAGCCGGTGACCATTCCGACATGGCGGACGCCCATTTTTTGTTCGTCGACCCAAGAAGTGATTTCCATTTTGTCGGTTAAACGAATGGGTCCAACTTTGGTGTCGCAATCAAATGTGGTACCGACACCGCGATTGGATTGGCTCGTGAAACGAATGGCCACCGCGTCATGCATCCAATCAACATGATCTTCAACTTTTTCAACGACGTCCCAAACTTTGCTTGGCGATGCATCGATAACTGTCTCTACCCGGATTTCTGCCATAACAAAAGGCTAGACAGCGACCGCATGAAAACCTCACGGCAAGAAAATTGCTTTAAATTTTGCGTCGATACAGCGCAATGCGAGTTTCGCTCGCGTCGGTAAAAACTGATTTCTTCCAGTCCGACCATGTTTGTTCGAGGGTAAAACCACATTCGTCGGCCAATTCGTCAATTTGCTCAGGCGGAAGGACCAGAACGGTCCATGGACGAATGACCGCTGGTTCTTGTAATTCGATATGGCGACCATAAAGCAATTGCGACTCGCGATCGAAAGTTGTTTCGATGACCACCGGAACATCACTGTGCACTTGTGCACTACGAATATCGGAGGTGGGAATCTCGTCGAAAGGAACCGGAACAAACGTTTCAACCACAAACACGCCATCCGGCTGCAAAAGTTTGGCGACCGATCGAAAACATTTCTTCACTTGATCAATTGATACGAGGTTCAACAACGTGTTGTAGGCGCAAACGGTGACCGAAAAAGTTTCGTGCGTTCCGTCGTTGATGTTTGTGATGACATCAAAAACATCGGCCATATCGCCGCAATATGTTTCAACTAAGCCGCGTGGATCGGCTTTCTGTAATTGCTCCAGCATGTCGACTGATGAATCAATACCAACGACACGACAACCTTTTTCGGCCAGCGGAATCGCCAATCGGCCCGTTCCCACTCCTAATTCGCAAATAGGTGCGGTGCCGGCGAGGGCCGAAAGTTGCGCAACCGCGCCATCGGTATCGAAAGATGTTTGGTACCAACGGTCGTAGACATCCGCGAATGAGCGCCCATATTGATCGACCGGAGTTTCCACCCGCATAGTCTGCCTTTCTGGCGAGGGAGTTTGGCCAGTAGCCTTGATCAAATGAACGGCTATCTCGATCACGCAGCCACGGGTCCAATGCGACCCGAAGCGGTCGACGCCATGATGCCGTATTTCTCCGGTGAATTCGCCAATCCGTCGGGAGCTCATCGCGCCGCCCGCGCTGCTCGGCGAGTGCTTGAAGATGCGCGTGAAGAATTTGCCGAATTAGTTGGTGCCCGCGCAGGGGAAGTGATTTTCACCAGTGGCGGAACCGAATCAGACAACTTGGCCATTTACGGATTGGGTGTTCCCGGCGGTGTGGCCGTTTGTTCACAATTTGAACATCATGCTGTGCTCGATCCGGTTGAAGCTGAAGGTGGCGTACTCGTTCCTGTTGATGAAACCGGTGTGATCTCCATCGAACAAGCAAGTGCAATTTTGAGTTCACTTGAAAATGTACGCGTTGTTTCGTTTATGGCGGTGAACAACGAAATCGGAGTTATTCAACCTCTGAGTGAATTAGCGAAGATCGTGCGACGTAAAACGGACCACGCGGTTTTTCATTCCGATGCGGTTCAGGCATTTTGTTGGACCGATCCCACGGTGTTACTGGCCGATGTTGATTCCTTTTCGTTATCGGCTCATAAATTTGGCGGCCCGAAAGGCGTTGGCGCTCTCATTGTGCGCACCGATGTGCCAGTTCATGCTCGTCAATTAGGCGGCGGACAAGAGCGTGAGCGTCGTTCGGGAACACAAAACGTTCCCGGCATTGTGGGTATGGTTACCGCGGCGCGTCTGTGTGCCAATGAACGCAATGAAGAAGTAGCGCGCCTTTCCAAATTACGTGACAAGTTGCTGGATGGTCTTTTGCAGGCCATTCCTGATGCCATTGAAACCGCCGGACATGATCGCACGCAGCGCGCTGGTGGCATTGCCCATTTATGTTTTCCCGGTGTTGAAAGTGAAGCGCTGCTTTTCTTATTGGAGCGCCAGGATGTTTATGCCTCGGCGGCATCTTCCTGCGCCAGCGGCGCAGTGCAGGTCTCTCATGTATTAACGGCCATGGGAATCGATAGTGGTGTAGCCAAAGGTTCATTGCGGCTTTCACTCGGCTGGTCATCAACCGAAGAAGATGTCGATCTCGCTTTACGCGTAATTCCGCCGGCGGTCGAACGCTTACGGCAGTTCGGGGTTTGAGATGAACGTCTTAGTAGCCATGTCGGGTGGTGTTGATTCGTCGGTGGCGGCGGCATTGTTGCGCGATGAAGGTCATGACGTTGTCGGTGTGACGTTAAAACTTTGGGGCGGCGATTCTGATTCTGGTTGTTGTTCGGTAAGTGATGTTGATGATGCTCGTCGTGTTGCTCACCAACTTGGTATCGAACATCTAGTTTTCAATTTCTCCGAAGACTTTGATCGCAATGTTGTTGAGCCTTATGTGCACGATCATTCCGTTGGGCTCACGCCTAATCCCTGCATTGAATGCAATCGCCATCTGAAATTCGATCGGTTGTTTGTGCGGGCCGAAGCATTGGGATTTGATGCGGTGGCCACCGGTCATCATGCGCAGATTGTGCAGACGGCCGACGGAAAGAGAATTGGCCGTGGAGCCGATCACGATAAAGACCAGTCATATGTCATTCATATGATGGCGACGGAGCAAATTGAAAAACTTCTTTTGCCCATTGGCCATTTGCGAAAAGAAGAAGTGCGGGCACGCGCGGCGGAATTAGGTCTGCGCACTGCGCAAAAACCTGACTCACAAGATGTTTGTTTCATCACTCGTGCCGGTGGTGGACGCAAAGTGTTCTTAGGCGACCGCATTCCCATGCATCCCGGTCGAGTGGTCGATAAAGCCGGTCAACAATTGGGATCGGTAGAAGCCGTAGAAATGGTGACGCTCGGTCAACGACGTGGTTTTGGTATCGGTATCGATGGCAAACCGCGTTTCGCCATTGACGTTGACGTGCCTAATCGAACGGTGGTTGTCGGTGAAGTCGATGACCTAGATGTTCGTAGCGAGACATTGCATACCGTGACGTGGGCTGATGCTCTTGCGCGGGAAAAAGCGCAATCGCAAACATTGGTTGCACAAGCCAGCGCACATGGCGATCCAATTCCGGTAGAAGAAATTGAAATTGAAGGCGAAAACGTCATTGTGACGTGGGCGCAACCGCATCGTCGTATCGCGCCTGGGCAAAGTGTCGTTTTCTATTGCGATGATGTTGTGGTCGGAGGCGGCATTGTGGCTCGTCCCCGTTCTCTCGAAGCATGACGACCGTTTAGGCGTTTAGAAAACCGCGCGCTTTCACTTCATCAAGAAACCAACCGGATCGAACTGGGGTGCAGCGGAATACTTGAACATCAACGGGTTCTAAAACTTCGCCGCGCTTACGCGTTTTTGGTGCTGGAACAATGACATCTTGATCACGCAAACTAACGGTGAGATACGGCCCGACCGCCGCGGCCGTTAAATCCAAAACGTTGGTATCAGCGTTGTTTTCTCGAGGATTTTCGGGGGCCGGTGAATAGGTGATGTCGGCCAGGTTTTTCTTCTGCACTAAAAGCGCATCGATGATCACGATGGGATCAACTAAGACAATGCCCGCCGGAACAACCACCAACCATCGTTGAGTGAGTTGATAACAACTGCGCACGCCAATGAAGTTGGCCGCCACGGCAACCACGGCGATAGGAATTCCAGCCAACCAATTTCGCTGCGCTAGAAACATCACGGCGCCGGTAGTGGACGCAAACATCACAAGCCACACCATTTCGAGAATGCCAAACAACACCGGTCCTGGCGCGCGTAATGGAAATCTTTTTTCATCTCCATACGAAGAACCGTTGATGAACTCCATTCCCACGGCGGGGAGAAATGCAACCGCGGCCGCGAGCGTCGCGTTGGCTAAAGCAAGTGACAAAGTGAAACTTGGAGTTGAATCGGCCGCGAGCGCCGCCCATGCAGCCAATAGAGGAACGCTCGGAGTGATGATCCGCAATGCCGTTAGCGATTGCGCCGTCGTGGTGAGCAATGCAATCAAGGTCGCACCCCAGCCGAACCAAAGAACAACACTCAAAACAGTGACCGTGGTGCTGTTCCAGTCGTTGAAAACATCACTAAAAAGTGACCCCACCGTGAAGGGGAGGGGGAGCCACAGAATGAGGCAAAGCCAGCGGGGGGAAAATTTCACCCCCGCAGATTTGCTCAAAGTGGCCCCTAGTCGCTAACTATGTGACCTTAGCCACAGGGAAAGGGGAGTGATGGACCTGCAATTGCCGGCACCGGCCGCTACTGGCATCGGTCATCTTCCCCACTACGACCCGACCGAGGCCGTCGAATTTGTTGTGCGTCATTCACCGCGTTTACCCAGTGCGCCGGCATTGCCCGCGCGTTCGCGACGAGAAGGAATGATTGCGCAAGCATTCGATGGCGTTGATGGACTCATCATTGAAACGAACGGCGAGATGTCAATTGATCGCGACAAACTCGATCGCGATTCAATTTCGCAAGACACAACGTTTTCATCGGATGCATGGGTTGGTTTACGCGCCTTTGTAAATGCCATGGTCGATACCGATGGCCCGCTGAAGTTTTCACTGACCGGTCCAGTGACGGCCGGTTGTTCTCTCGTAAGTCTTGGTATTGATCCCGATGCTGCATTTGCGATGGCGGGTTCAATCGTGCGCGAGCGCGCTAAGCAACTTGTGCGCTACATCGAAACCCGAGTGCCGCAATCGACGCCGGTGGTCATATTCGATGAACCGATTTTGGGATCGTTAGTGGCCAAAGATTTTCCGCTGGGCCCCAATGAATCGATCGATCTGATTTCGAGCGCCATGGCCCCTATTGAAAATGTCGCAGTTACGGGTGTGCATTGCTGCACGAAAGTTGATTACCGACTTCTCTTCGGCGTAGGTAGCAGCATCATTTCGATTCCCGTCGATGAGCGCATCACCACTGTGCCCGGCGTGGTCAATGACTTTCTTGAACGTGGCGGAGTGATTTCATGGGGCGCAGTGCCTACCGGTGGGCCGCTGGGTGAAACGGTGGAACGTCATTGGCGTCGTTTGATGGGCGTTTTCCATACGCTTGGCAACGAAGGCTGCGATCCGCTCTTGTTGCGCACGAAACTTTTAGTTACGCCGGTATGCGGTTTGGCGTGGCATGGTGTGCCGCAGGCGGAACAGGTGATGATTTTCGCCAACGAAATTGTTAATCGCCTGCAAATACATTCGGCCGATAATCGTTTTTCAGTGGGCGCCTAAACGATTTTCGTTCCCGCTAGGGTTCGTATGTGGCTCGAGATCGTCAGTTAGACCCAGTGGGCAGAGTTGAAGAATTACGCGCTGCCCTTCGACATCACAACGAGTTGTATTACCAAAAAGATGCGCCGGAAATTCCTGATTCCGAATACGACGCTATGTTGCGCGAACTCATTCAAATTGAAAACGATCACCCTGATCTGCTCACGCCTGATTCGCCATCGCAAACTATAGGAAGTTCCGCCACCACCACTTTTGCGCCGGTTGAACATCGCATCCCCATGATGAGTTTGGATAACGCATTTGATGAAGATGAGTTACAGGCTTGGGTTGGTCGAGTGCGGAAAGGCATCAGCGACGCGGCGGAAATAAAAGTTGTGGCCGAACTCAAAATTGATGGACTGGCAGTTTCCATTCGTTATGAAAAAGGCAAACTTGTTCAGGCCGCCACCCGTGGCGATGGCCGCGTTGGTGAAGATGTCACTGCCAATGTGAAGACGATTTCGGTTATTCCCAACACCTTGAAAAACGCACCCGAAGTTTTAGAAGTTCGCGGTGAGGTGTACATGCCGATAAGCGCCTTTGAGAAATTAAATGCAACGGAACAAAAAGCGGGTCGTAAAACTTTCGCCAATCCGCGCAATACCGCCGCCGGATCGCTCCGACAAAAAAACGCCGCCGTCACGGCCGAGCGACAACTTTCGTTTTGGAGTTATCAACTGGGCGAAATAGTGGGCGGGCCCGAACTCACCACTCAGCACCAAGTTTTTGACTACTTGCGCTCATTGGGTTTTCCGGTAAACCCTGCCTCGGTCGTACTTGATCATGTCGACGACATCATCACGCACAGTGAAAGTTGGCAACAGCAACGACATTCACTGGATTATGAAATTGATGGCGTCGTGTTCAAAGTCGATGAACTTTCTTTGCAACAACAATTGGGATCCACCGCACGCGCCCCTCGTTGGGCCATTGCTTATAAATTCCCGCCCGAAGAACGCACAACGAAACTTTTAGCCATCGAAGTTTCAATTGGTCGCACCGGACGAGCCACGCCTTATGCGCGACTTGAACCAGTAGTGGTGGCGGGATCCACGGTTGAGTTCGCCACTTTGCATAACGAAGATCAAGTCGAAGCCAAGGATGTGCGTGTCGGCGACACCGTTATTGTGCGCAAAGCCGGCGATGTCATACCTGAAGTTGTGGGCCCCGTGTTAAGCGAGCGGCCTAAAGGGTTGCGGAAATGGAAGTTCCCGGCGAATTGTCCCGATTGCGGTCAGAAACTTTTTCGTCCGGAAAACGAAGTTGACCATCGCTGTTTAAACACGTCATGTCCGGCACGTGTTTCAGGAGCGATCGAGCATTTCGCGTCACGTGGGGCAATGGATATTGAAGGCTTGGGCGAGCAGCGCGTGAAGTTGTTCTGCCAAGAAGGTCTATTGCGTGACGTCGGCGATATTTATTCGCTCGATCCGGAAAAGTTGGTGAAGTTCGACAAGTTGGGCGACCTCTCAGTTCGTAATTTGTTGGATTCGATTGAGAAATCAAAAACAAGGCCTTTAGCCAATGTGTTAGTCGGCCTCAATATTCGCCATGTAGGTGGAACCGTGGCGGCGACGTTGGCGTCATCGTTTGGCCACCTCGACAATCTTGAATCGGCCACCGAAGAACAAGTTTCTGCCATCGAAGGAATTGGTCCGATCATCGCGTCGTCAGTGGTGGAATGGTTCGGCGAAGAAGAGAACCGCGCGGTTGTGGCAAAACTTCGCGCTGCTGGAGTGAATTTTTCCGGACCAGAAAAGTCGGATGCCCCGCAAACGTTGGCGGGAATGTCGATCGTGGTGACCGGAGCATTAGAAGGATTCACCCGCGATGAAATCGAGAGTTTGATTGTTTCTCATGGTGGTAAATCGCCATCGAGTGTTTCGAAGAAAACCACTGCCTTAGTGGTGGGTGGCGATGAGCGCAGTTCGAAGCGCACGAAGGCGGAAGAACTTGGAGTCCCTATTCTCAGTGAGCAAGATTTATTGAAACTTATAGAAACGGGCACGCTGTAGTCGTCGAGCCCCTAACGTAGGGGCAAACGTTTTTGGGGGAAGCAGTGGCAATAAAAGCAGTGGTCTTTGATTTCGGCGGGGTCTTCACCATGTCACCTTTTTCGGGGTTACATGCCTGGCATGAAGAGCGTGGGTTAGATCCCGCTATTGGTTTACGGGCGGTGTTCGGTCCTTACGATCAAGACACTGATCATCCGTGGCATCAACTCGAACGAGGCGAAATCGCCTTAGAAGCCGCCATTGAACAAATCAAAGCCATCGGTGCCGAACAAGGTATGGATCTTGATCTGCGCGAAATGTTTGGAGCCTTAGGCGGAGACGGCGGCGCGCGTAACGACATGGTCGAATTAGGTCTGCAATTGCGACGTGATGGTTACCGCACCGCGCTTATCACAAACAACATCAAAGAATTCTCTGATGGTTGGCGCGCCATGATTCCCGTCGAAGAATTGTTCGAAGTTATTGTCGATTCATCAGCGGTGGGTATGCGTAAACCAGATGCGCGTATCTATCAAATGGCGCTCGATGAACTTTCAATACCGGCACCCGAATCGGTTTTCCTTGATGACGCACCCGGCAATATTGCTGCGGCGCGCGCGTTAGGTATGCATGCCATTTTGGTTGAAGACGATCACACCATTGCCATGGCCGAACTGCGCGCGTTGTTGGCCCAGCCGTAATTGTCGCGTTGGAACGTGGCCCGACGAGAAACAGTCAGGCAACTAAATAACGGTGAAGCACCACGTACGAGTTTGCGATTGACTCGGCCCAAACGCTGAAGGCCAATAGGTTGCCGTTACGCAGTTTTCACCGGCGGGCCATTGCTCAAATGCTTTGCCTTGCCCAGGACGGAAACCAACACGATTCAATTCCGGTGTTGCTTGAACTTGATCGCGGGGAAGTGGAATGCCATTCACCGCCAAATCACCTTCATAACCAGGAGCAAGATCAATACCGACCTCATCTTGTTGGAAGATTTTTGTATTGGGCGACGGGATGAGTCGCTCAATACGACCGCTATCAAGATTCAATGCGGGATCGCCCGTTTGATTAATTGCGAAATAAAACGCCGTGGCGGCGATTGCAACTAATGCAAAGTAAGCGATCCATCGTGGTTGAAACTTCCGCTGAGATTCCACGTTGTCAGTCTGCCTGCACTTTGCATAAAACGTGCGGTTCGGGATGTCCCCAATTTCATGGGCGCCGCTATTAGCCTTAGCGAGTGTCCATGTCCCCCCGGTCTGAACGAATTGGACAGGTTTTAGGAGGGCGGTACCGGCTGCTGGCGCCTCTTGGTTCTGGCGCGTCGGCAACCGTCTATCTCGCTGACGACGTGGTGTTGCGTCGTCGCGTTGCGGTCAAGGTTTTGCACGAAATGTGGGCCGGAGATCCAACTCTGCAAAAACGTTTTCAGGCTGAAGCGCGCTCGGCCGCTGCGCTTTCAAATCCTCATATCGTCGTCGTGCACGATTGGGGTCAGGCTGATGTTCCGTTTTTGGTGACGGAACTTTTGGAGGGTGGTTCGTTACGAGCCATGTTGGATTCGGGTGTGCAATTGTCGCCGGCACAGATACGTCAGATTGGGCGTGATGCGGCGCGGGCGTTAGATCATGCTCATCGTCGCGGGGTTGTGCATCGTGATATCAAACCGGCGAATTTGTTATTCGATGCCGACGGTGTTTTGCGTATTGCTGATTTTGGTGTGGCCCGGGCGCTAGCCGATGCAGCCTGGACCGAACCCTCTGGTGCGGTGTTAGGTACGGCTCGATATGCATCGCCGGAACAAGCGGCCGGACGGCAACTCGACGGCAAGAGCGATGTGTATTCGTTGGCGCTGGTGTTACTAGAGGCCGCAACCGGTCAATTGCCCTTTGTTGCTGATACGTCTGTCGGCACATTGATGGCGCGCGTTAATCAGCCGCTACCAGTTCCCGAACAACTCGGCGCGTTCGGTGCAGTTCTGCGCGCCGCAGGTACCGCTGATCCCAACGAGCGAATTGACGCGGCAACGTTTGCGCAAATGCTCGATGACTTAGGTGATCTCGGGCCCGTTGCACCGTTACCGCTGGCTGGAATCGGACAACAACCGCCAACGCCGAGTACACCGGTCGAGTTTGTAACGGCGGCAGATTTACATTCCGATATCACCGCCGTCGTGCCGATGATGTCGCCCGATCCCACCGGTGTGCAACCAATGCCGCGGCAAGTAGCGCGACCGCAAACGCGTAAACGTTTTCGGTGGTGGATGGCGGCGATTCCCGCGCTTGTCATTGTTATCGCCGCCATCGTTGGCTTTTTCTTATTGCGCCCGGCGTCGTATGTATTAGGTGATTACCAAAATCAGTCGATTGAAATCGTGCGCGCAGAACTTGAAGCAAAAGGTTTTAAGGTCGCGCAAACTGATGAATTCAATGACGCCACTGCTGGGACTGTGTTATCGCAAGATCCCGCCGCCGGTACAAATCTCCAAGAAGGAAAAACAGTTTCCTTACTTGTTTCCAAAGGTCCGGTACCAGTTCCGGTGCCAACCAATTTGGTGGGCATGACCGTTGAACAAGCCACGGCAGCATTAACGGCGGCGCAATTAAAACTGGGAACGCTCACACCTAAGTTTGATGAGAGCGTTCCTAAAGACGTTGTGCTTGCATTGGCTCCAGATGTGGCAGCACAAATGCCGAAAGGCTCGGCCATTGGATTGATCATTAGTGATGGTCCGGCGCCCCGCACAATTCCCGAAGGATTGGTGGGTAAGCCATTTACGCAAGTGGAAACGCAACTAAAAGACCTCGGGTTGGTCGTGCGTAAAACCGAAGACTTTTCTGACACGGTGCCTGAAGGCAGTGTTATTTCGGTAACGCCCGCTTCCGGTCAAACCGCCGAAAAAGGTTCAACCGTGACGGTGTTGGTTTCAAAAGGCAGGAAAGTTGTTATTCCCAACACCATCGTTGGCAAAACTGTGGCCCAGGCCGAAACAATTTTGCGCGGTTTAGGTTTAAGCGTCAGGGGAGTCACCGGTTCACCATCGGGCACTGTCACCGGATCTGATCCCGCCGTGGGTAGCACGGTCAAAGTTGGTACAGAAGTTCAATTGATTACTCGTTAAGCGGAACTTCGAAGCGCAGCAATTGCGCCGGTACGCTTGCGCTGTGACCACGCCGTTTCGCACCGAACCTCAGCCGGAGCCAACTCCGGAATTTGATGAGATCGAGTTAGGTGCGCAATCGGGTGCAGAAGACAGCGTCAATGTGCACTGGAGTGCATTGTTAAAGCGACGCATGCAAGGACGAATGGAACAAAGTTCGCGTCGTTC